>NZ_JALJRI010000053.1:0-27340 GCF_024519795.1 Micrococcus sp. Mcc89
TGTACACCCCGGCGGGTCCGGCACCGATGATGGCGATGCGCAACGGGCGGTCAGGCCTCGAGGACGAGGGGGTCGGGGTCATGCTCGTGCTCCTTCGGAGGTCGGGTTCAGGGTCAAGATCGGGGCAGGGATGCCGGCCGCAGGCGCGCCGGTGGCGTAGGGGCTCAGGCGCACGACGTCGCCCACGACGATCACGGCGGGGTTCTCCACACCGACGGCGGCCGCCTGCGCGGCGATGGTCTCCACCGTGCCCACGGTGACCCGCTGGTCCGGCATCCAGCCGCGCTCGATGATCGCCACGGGCGTCGCGCCGTCGAGGCCGCGCTCCGTCAGTCGGCGCGCGGTGTCCGCGAGCCGGCGCACGCCCATCAGCAGGACGAGCGTGTGGTCGGCCCGGGTGGGCACTTCGGACAGCTCTTCGTGGCCGGTCACCAGCGTGAAGCCGGTGGCGACGCCGCGATGGGTGACCGGGATCCCCGCGGCGGCGGGCACCGAGACGGCGCTCGTGACACCGGGCACCACCTCGACGTCGACGCCGTGGGCGCGACAGTGCGCTGCCTCCTCGCCGCCGCGGCCGAGCACGTACGGGTCGCCGCCCTTGAGCCGGACGACGAGGCGGCCGGCCCGGGCCTCCCGGACCAGGACGGCGTTGATCTCGTCCTGCGTGGCCAGGTGGTTCCCGGGGGCCTTGCCGACCTCGATCACGGGCACCGCCGGGTCCAGCTCGGCCAGGAGGGCGCGCGGGCCCAGCCGGTCGGCGACCACCACGTCGGCCTCCGCGAGCAGCTGTCGGCCGCGCACGGTGATGAGCCCGGAGTCGCCGGGGCCGCCGCCGACGAGGGCCACGCGGCCGGGCTCGGAGGACGTGCGCCGCCGGCGCAGCGGCAGCCGCCCCGTGGACAGGGCGAGGGTGATCGCGTCCTTCAGGGCGCGGGCGCGGCGAGGGTCTCCCCCGGCGTTGACGGCCACGGTCACGTCCCCGGCCCGGACGACGGCGGGCGTCCAGGCGGCGGAGGACTCGGCATCGGAGGCGTCGACGCACCAGACGCGGCGGGCCTCGGCGTCGGAGGCCACGGCCCCGTCCACGGCCCGGTCGCCGGTGGCGGTCTGGGCGAACCAGACCCCGTCGAGGTCGGACGGGCGGTAGGGGCGGCGATGCAGGGTGAGCAGGCCGGCCGCCGCGAGCCGCTCCACCTCCTCCCCCGGCTTCGGGGCCACCACGGTGACGAGCGCGCCGGCGTCGAGGAGGGAACCCACGCGGCGGCCGGCCACGCGCCCGCCGCCCACGATCAGGACGGGCCGGCCGAGCAGACGCAGGGAGGTGGGGTACAGATCGGACGCGGTCATCGCGTGCTCCCTTCCAGCAGCCCGCGGCGGCGCAGCATGCGCCGCTCGACGGGGCCGAATGCGGCCAGTTCGACGAGGACGCCGACGGCCAGGATGGTCAGGACGGCGCAGAGGACGACGGCGAGGTCGGACGCGGCACGTCCCTCGTGGAGCAGGGTCCCGAGTCCCACGCCCATGGGCCCGCCGACGGCGATGATCTCGGCGGCCATGAGGCCTCGCCACGCGAAGGCCCAGCCCTGGCGCAGGCCGGAGACGAAGGCGGGCAGGGCGGCCGGGAGGACCACCAGCAGGGCGGTCTCGAGACGCGAGGCGCCCAGCACCCGGGCCGCGCGACGCAGCTGCGGCGGCACCTGGTCCGTGCCGGTGGTGAGGCCGGCGACCACGGCGGGGACGGCGCCGGTGAGCATCACGAAGTACGCGGTGGCGTCGCTGAGGCCGAACCACAGCACCGCGAGCGGCACCCAGGCCACGTTGGGCAGCACCATCAGGGCCGTGAGCAGCGGGCCGAACGCCCGCCGCAGGACGCTGACCTGTCCGAGCACGAGGCCCAGCCCGACGCCGACGACCACGGCGAGTGCGAAGCCGACGACGGCGCGGCCCACCGACGTCGCCACTGCCTGCTGGACGAGACCCTGGGCCCACAGCGTCCCGAAGGCCCCGAGGACGTCGCCGGGACCGGTGATCGGCTCGCCGCGCGCACCGGCCAGCCACGCGAAGGCCTGCCAGATCGCCACGAGCAGGACGACGGCGGCCACCGGGAGCAGGACCCGGCTCCAGTCCCACCCGGCCAGACCCGTCCGACGGGTCGAGTCGACGGCCTGGAGCGCGTCGAGGCCGCTGTCGAGCTCGCGCAGCTCGTCGTCGGTGGCGGCCCCCGGCGCGCGGCCGGGGGCGTCGAGGGTGGGGGTGTCAGTGCGCATGGCGACGGATCTCCTGACCGAGTCGGGCGGTGATGGCGGCCGTGAGGGCGGCCGCGGCGGGCGCGTCGTGGCGGGCGGCTGCGGGCACGTCCCATTCGGCGACGACGCGACCCGGACGTGAGGACAGCAGCAGCACCCGCTGGCCGAGGCGGACGGCCTCGGCCACGTTGTGGGTGACGAACACGACCGTCCGGCCGGTCTGCCGCCACACGCGCTCGAGCTCCCCATGCAGCAGGTCGCGGGTGATCGCGTCCAAGGCCGCGAACGGCTCGTCCATGAGCAGCAGGGGGCGGTCCTGGGCGAGGGCCCGGGCCAGGGCGACGCGCTGGCGCATGCCGCCGGAGAGCTGGTGGGGTCGCAGGTCGGCGGCGTCGTCCAGGTGGACGAGGCGCAGCAGCTCCCCGGCACGCTCCCGACGCTCCCCCGCGGCCACACCGGCGAAGCGGAGGGCGAGCTCGATGTTGCCGCGGGCGGTGAGCCACGGGAAGAGGGCGGCGTCCTGGAACATGAACGCGGCCCCCTCCCGGGGGGTCTTGACGACGCCCGCGGTGGGCGCCTCGAGCCGGGCGATGATGTTCAGCAGGGTGGACTTGCCGCATCCGGACGCGCCGAGCAGGCAGACGAACTCGCCCGGCTCGATCCGCACGGAGACGTCCTCCAGCACGGGCGTGGGCCCGCCGAAGCTCTTGCCCACGTCCTCCATCACCACCGTCATGACCGCTCCCGTCGCCCCGTCGTCATCCGTCTCAGGCCTCGTCGCGGCCGCGCACCATGCCGGCGGCGAGCGTGGCCCCGTCGTGGGGGTCGATCACGAGGAACGCCCCGGTGCGCCGATGCACGGCGTAGGGCTCCACGGGCAGCGGCGCGGCCAGGTGCAGGCGCACCTGTCCGATGTCGTTGAGCCCGAGGGTCTCGGCCGGGTCGAGCCGCAGGGTGTCGAGGTCGAGCCGGCCGGCCACCTCCTGGACGAGCGCCCGGACGACGGCGGTGCCGTGCTTGACGAGGACCTGCTGCCCGACGCGCAGCGGTGCGGCGGAGAGCCAGCACAGCGCGGCGGCCACCTCCGTGGTGGGGCGCGGGGCGGTGTCCGCGGCGGCGATCGTGTCCCCGCGGGCCACGTCCACCTCGTCGGCCAGGCGCAGGACCACCGACTGCGGGGAGGAGGCCTCCTCGAGGGATTCCCCGGCGGCGTCCACGCCCACCACGGTGGTGGTGCGCGCCGGCTGCCCCGGGGTGAGGACGGCGACGGCGTCCCCGGGCCGGACGGTGCCCGCCACCACCTGCCCGGCGTAGCCGCGGTAGTCGCGGAAGACCTCGGGGTCGAGGCCGGGGGCCAGGGCGCCCTGGGGGCGCACCACGAGCTGCACCGGGAAGCGGAAGGAGGCGGCGGCGTCGTCCTCGGCGTCCACCCCGGGCAGCGACTCGAGCAGCTCCATGAGCGTGGGGCCGGTGTACCAGTCCGTCCGCTCGGAGCGGGTGACCACGTTGTCGCCCTGCAGGGCGGACACCGGGACGCTCACCGCGTCGGAGAGGCCGAGCTCCCGGGCCACGCGCCGCACGTCCTCGGCGATCGCGGTGAAGACCTCCTCGGCGTAGTCCACGAGATCGATCTTGTTGACCGCGACGATCACGTGCGGCACCCGCAGCAGGGCCACCACGCTGAGGTGGCGTCGGGTCTGCTCCACCACGCCCTTGCGGGCGTCCACGAGCAGCACGACGGCGTCGGCCGTCGAGGCGCCCGTGACGGTGTTCCGGGTGTACTGCACGTGCCCGGGGCAGTCGGCCAGCACGAAGGTGCGCCGGTCCGTGGCGAAGTACCGGTACGCGACGTCGATCGTGATCCCCTGCTCCCGCTCGGCGCGCAGGCCGTCGGTCAGCAGCGCCAGGTCCAGCCCGCCCTCGGCACCGCCGAAGCCGCGCTCGGCGGAAGTGCGGGCCACGGCCTCGAGCTGGTCGGCCAGGACGGCCTTGGAGTCGTGCAGGAGGCGGCCCACGAGGGTGGACTTGCCGTCGTCGACCGAGCCGGCCGTGGCCAGGCGGAACAGGGTCCCGGCGGGGGCGTGCCGGTCCAGCAGTGCGGTGCTCATCAGAAGTACCCGTCCTTCTTGCGATCTTCCATGGCCGCCTCGGAGATGCGGTCGTCGGCGCGGGTGGCCCCGCGTTCGGTCAGGGTGGAGGCGGCGACCTCGAGCACGACGTCCTCGACGGTGGCGGCCTCCGAGAGGACGGCGCCGGTGCAGGACATGTCGCCCACCGTGCGGTAGCGCACCGTCCGCGTGGTGACCTCCTCGCCCTCGGCCGGGCGGGAGTGCTCCCCCACGGCGCGCCACATGCCGTCGCGGCGGAAGACCTCCCGCTCGTGCGCGTAGTAGATGGAGGGCAGCTCGATGCCCTCGCGGGCGATGTACCGCCACACGTCCAGCTCGGTCCAGTTGCTGATGGGGAACGCGCGGACGTGCTGGCCGGGGGTGTGACGGCCGTTGTAGAGGTTCCACAGCTCGGGGCGCTGGTTGCGCGGGTCCCACTGGCCGAACGCGTCCCGCAGGCTGATGATCCGCTCCTTGGCCCGCGCCTTGTCCTCGTCACGGCGGCCTCCCCCGAAGACGGCGTCGAACCGGTTGGTCCGGATCGTGTCCAGCAGGGGGGTGGTCTGCAGGGTGTTGCGGGTGCCGTCGGCGCGCTCACGCAGCTCGCCGCGGTCGATGTACTCCTGCACGGAGCCCACCACGAGCCGCAGGCCGAGCCGCTCCACCGTGCGGTCGCGGAACTCGAGGACCTCGGGGAAGTTGTGGCCGGTGTCCACGTGGACCACCGGGAAGGGGATCCTGCCCGGCCAGAAGGCCTTCGCGGCCAGGTGGAGCATCACCACCGAGTCCTTGCCGCCCGAGAAGAGCATGGCGGGGCGCTCGAACTCGGCCACCACCTCGCGGACGATGTGGATCGCCTCGGCCTCCAGGGCGTCCTGGACGTCGGGCCCGGCGGGGCTCACGGTCCCCGGGTCGGGGGCATGGGTGAGGGTCATCGTGTCTCCTTGGTCTGTCTCGGGTGCGGCGCTCAGACGTGGATGCCGCACTCGGTCTTCGCGGTCCCGGCCCAGCGCCCGGCTCGGGGGTCCTCCCCGGGGGCGACGGGGCGGGTGCAGGGACGGCAGCCGATCGACGGGTAGCCGTTCTGCAGGAGCAGGTTCACGGGCACGTCGTGGTCCGTGGCGTAGCCGACCAGGTCGTCGAAGCTCCACGGGGCGACGGGGTTGACCTTGACCATGCCGTGGGCCTCGTCCCAGCCCACCAGCGGGGTGTTCGTGCGCGTCGGCGCCTCGTCCCGGCGGACGCCGGTGAACCACAGGTCGTATCCGGCCAGCGCCCGGTTGAGGGGCTCGACCTTGCGCATCGCGCAGCACAGCCCCGGGTCACGGGCGAACAGGTCCTTGCCGTGGCGCTCGTCCTGCTCGGCCACGGTCAGCTCCGGCAGCACGTCCACCACGGTGACGTCGAGGCGGCGGGCCACCTCGTCGCGCGTCGCGAGGGTCTCGGTGAAGTGATAGCCGGTCTCCAGGAAGAGGACGTCCACGCCGGGCATCCGCTGCGCCACCAGGTGCGGCAGGACGGCGTCGGCCATGGAGCAGGCGACGGCGGCCCGGCGGAGGTCCACATGGCGGGCGGCCCAGTCGACCACCGCCGCGGCGGGGGCGTCCCAGCCGAGCTCGGCGGCGCCGGACTCCGCGAGTGCCTGCAGGCGCTCGAGGTCCTCGGTCGGACGGGTGGGGGGAACGGTGCTCATCGGAGGGCCTCCTCGTCGACTCGGTGCGCCCACCGGGCGAAGGTCTCGCCCGGCTCGCGCTGCTCGTCGTACCGGCGGACGAGGCGCTCGACGTAGTCGACCAGCCCGTCCGCGCGGACCTTCAGGCCGCGGACGCTGCGTCCGAGGCCGGCCTCGGCGCGGTCCACGGAGGCCAGCCCGCCGCCCAGGTGGACCTGGAAGCCGGGCGTCTGGCCGCCGTCGTCGTCCGGGAGCAGCTGGCCCTTCAGGCCGATGTCCGCGGTCTGGATGCGGGCGCAGGAGTTGGGGCAGCCGTTCACATGCAGGCTCAGCCGCTCGGGGAGGCGGTCGGCGAGGTCGGCCAGGCGCTCCTCGAGCTGGGCGATCGCGGCGGTGGCGGTGTCCTTCGTGTCCACGATGGCGAGCTTGCAGAACTCCAGGCCCGTGCAGGCGATGGTGGAGCGGCGGAACACGGACGGCTCCGGATCCAGTCCCAGCTCCTTCAAGCCGGCCACGACGGCGTCCACCCGGTCCCGCTCCACGTCCAGCACCACGATCTTCTGGTGGGGGGTGGTCCGCAGCCGCGTGGAGCCGTGGGCCTCGAGCAGGTCCGCGAGGGCGGTGAGGGTGGTGCCGCTGGAGCGGCCGACGACGGGGGCGGCGCCGATGTAGAAGCGGCCGTCCTTCTGCTCGTGGACCCCCACGTGGTCGCGGGGGGGGGTGGGGGGGGACGGGGCGGGTCCGTCGGGCAGGGCGTAGCCGAGGTACTCCTCCTCCAGCACGGTGCGGAACCTCTCCGGCCCCCAGTCCTCGAGCAGGTACTTCATGCGGGCCTTGTTGCGCAGGCGCCGGTAGCCGTAGTCACGGAAGATGCTCACGACGGCGTGCCACACCTCGGGGGCGCGCTCGGCCGAGACGAACGCACCGATCCGGTCGGCCAGGCGGGCCTTCGTGGACAGGCCGCCGCCGACCCACAGGTCGTAGCCGGGGCCCAGCTCGGGGTGCACCACACCGATCAGGGAGACGTCGTTGATCTCATGGACCACGTCCTGGGAGGGATGTCCGGTGATGGCGGTCTTGAACTTGCGGGGCAGGTTGGAGACCTCGAGGTCGCCGATCCAGCGGTCCGCGATCTCCCGGATCACGGGCGTGGGGTCGATGATCTCGTCCGCGGCGATCCCGGCCACCGGTGAGCCGAGGATCACGCGCGGCACGTCGCCGCAGGCCTCGGTGGTGGACAGGCCCACGGACTCCAGGCGCCGCCAGATCTCGGGGACGTCCTCGACGCGGATCCAGTGCAGCTGGACGTTCTGCCGGTCGGTGATGTCCGCGGTGTCACGGCCGAAGTCGGTGGAGATCCCGCCGATCACGCGCAGCTGCTCGGTGGTGAGGTCACCGCCGTCGATGCGCACGCGCAGCATGAAGTAGCGGTCCTCGAGTTCGTGGGGCTCCAGGGTGGCGGTCTTGCCGCCGTCGATCCCCTGCCGGCGCTGGGTGTACAGGCCCCACCAGCGGAAGCGGCCGTGCAGGTCGTCCGAGGGGATCGAGTCGAAGCCCTCGTGGGCGTAGACCTGCTCGATGCGCTCGCGGACGTTCAGGCCGTCGTCCTGCTGCTTGAACTCCTCGTTGTGGTTCAGGGGGGCGGTCCCGTCCACCTTCCACTGGCCGTGCGGCTTGGCGGAGGGACGGCGCGGAGTGCGCGCCGGCCTCGACGTCTCGTTCACCTGGGTCATGGCCGCCACGCTAGGAACCCGGCATGCCAGCCCCCAAGATCGTCGACGCGGTTCGTCACGTTCCCGGGGCCGGGCCGCGGTCGGTGCCCGGCCCGGCCCCGGTCGTGTGACGAACGGCTCAGCGGCCTCCGGCGGCTCCCCTCGGGGCCTCGGCGAGGGCGGACCGCAGCCGGTCCAGGGCGATCCGCGCCACCAGCGGATGCGGCAGCAGGGGGTCGGTGACCGCGTCCGCGCCGCTCTCGCCGAGTCGGTCGTGGAAGTACCCGGGGGCCAAGAGGTGGGCGGCCACCACGGCGCGACGGCCGGCGGCGCGCACCCGGGAGACGGCGTCGGGCACACGGGGGGTGGCCGCCGCCCCGAACGCCGCGGTCACGGGCAGTCCCGTGGCCCGGGCCAGGGCCCCGGCCAGGGCGTGCACCTGGGCCTGGCCGTCCGCGGCGCGGGTGCCGGCCGCCGCCAGGATGATGTCCGATGTCGCGGCCTCACCGGCCGGCACCGCCCGGGCCACCCGCTCGGCCAGAACGGTCACCAGGCGCGGCTCGACGTCGTCCCCGGCCCCGGCCAGCGGTGCGGCGGCGATCGTGCCGGGTCGGGCGGCCGCGGCGTGGTGGATGTCGTGGTGGACGTGATGGCCCAGGGACAGCAGCAGCGGCACGATCACGGCCGGCTCCCCCGGGGGCAGGGCCGCCACGACCTCGTCGAGGGAGGGGCTCTGCACGTCCACGTAGGCCTCGTGGACCTGGGCGCCCGGCCCCTCGGCGGCCAGGAGGGCCGCCAGGTCGGCACGGAGGCCGTCGATCACGTCGCGGCCGGCCGCGTCGTGCGTGCCGTGGGCGCAGGCGATCACGTGCAGCACGGGCGCGCTCATGCCGAGCCCACCGCGTCGGCCCACACGTTCTGCGGCCCGCCGCTCACCGGCGGATCACCTTGTGCTGGGCGGCCTGGGCGACCGGCCGCATCACGATCTGATCCAGGTTCACGTGGTGGGGCAGCTCGACGGCGTGGACGCACACCTCGGCGACGTCCTCGGCGGTGAGCGGCTTCTCCACGCCCGCATACACGGCGTCCGCGGCGGACTGGTCGCCGCCCAGGCGGTTGCGGGAGAACTCCTCGGTGTGGACCATGCCCGGGAGCACCTCGATCACCCGCACGTTGTGCTCGGCCTCCTCCAGGCGCAGCGCGCCGGTGAGCCCGTGCTGGCCCATCTTCGCGGCGTTGTAGCCGGCGCCGCCCTCGTAGGCGGTGACGGCGGCGGTCGAGGTCAGGTTGAGCACGGTGCCCTCGCCGTGGGCGCGGAGCATGGGCAGGAACGCCTGGCACATCGTCAGGGTGCCGAGCACGTTGACGCGGTACATCCACTCCCAGTCGGCGCGGTCGCCCACGCCCACCGCGTCCGTGCCGAGCGCTCCGCCGGCGATGTTGACGAGGGTGTCGGCGCCGCCGTCGGCCTCGACGCGCGAGGCCAGCGCGGCGACGGCGGCCTCGTCCGTGACGTCCAGGGCGGCGGGGACGACGTCGCCGCTCACGCCCTCGGCCCGGGCGTCGGCAGCGAGGGTCTCGAGGCGCTCGGCCCGGCGGCCGACGGCGTACACGCGCCAGCCGCGGCGGGCGAGCTCGAGGGCCGTGGCGCGGCCGATGCCGCTCGTGGCCCCCGTCACGACGGCGGCGCGGGCGGGGTTCTTCGCAGGTTCATGGGTGTGGCTCACGCCTCCGACCGTAGCCGAGCCGTGCCGTTCGGAGCACCGCCCGGATCACCTCCGCCAGGTCGAGCGGCTGAAAGGGCGGGACGTCCCGGGCGTCGTCGCAGGCCCGGCCCGCCGCCCCGGTCATGGGAGGATGGCGGGCATGGCTGAGAACACGCAGGGCACAGACACGCCCATCGACGCATCGACCCCGTCCACCCCCGCCGCCGGCGCCGTGGCCGTGCCGGACAAGCCGGCCCTCGAGGGCCTCGAGGAGAAGCTGACCGCCCGCTGGGCCGACGAGCGCACGTACGCGTTCGACACGCAGACCACCCGCGAGCAGGTCTACTCGATCGACACTCCCCCGCCGACCGCCTCCGGCTCCCTGCATGTGGGCCACGTCTTCTCCTACACGCAGACCGACGTGCTCGCCCGGTACCAGCGCATGAACGGCAAGAACGTGTTCTACCCGATGGGCTGGGACGACAACGGCCTGCCCACCGAGCGCCGTGTGCAGAACTACTACGGCGTCCGCTGCGACCCCGCCAAGCCGTACGTGGAGGGCTACCGCCCGCCGGAGAAGCCGGCGAAGAACCAGCGCGACTGGGACGTGATCTCCCGCAGGAACTTCATCGAGCTCTGCGAGGAGCTCGCCGTCGAGGACGAGAAGGTCTTCGAAGACCTCTTCACCCGTCTCGGCCTGTCCGTCGACTGGGACATGACCTACCGGACCATCGACGACGTCTCCCGCGCCGTCTCCCAGCGCGCCTTCCTGGCCGGCATCGCCTCGGGCGACGCCTATCTGGCCGAGGCCCCCACCATGTGGGACGTGACCTTCCGCACCGCCGTGGCCCAGGCCGAGCTCGAGGACCGCGAGGTCCCCGGCGCCTACCACCGCTACGCCTTCACCGCTGCGGACGGCGAGCAGGTCTTCATCGAGACCACCCGCCCCGAGCTGCTGGCCTCCTGCTCCGGCCTGGTCGCCCACCCGGACGACGAGCGCTACCAGCACCTGTTCGGCACGACCGTCACCTCCCCGCTGTACGGCGTGGAGGTCGAGGTCTTCCCGCACCCGCTGGCCAAGCCGGACAAGGGCTCCGGCATCGCCATGGTCTGCACCTTCGGCGATCTCAACGACGTCACCTGGTGGCGCGAGCTGCAGCTGCCCACCCGCACCCTGATCGGCCGTGACGGCCGGTTCGCCGCCGACACCCCCGAGTGGATCACCACGGACGCCGGCCGACAGGCCTATGCGGACACCGTGGCCGGCAAGACCGTGTTCTCCGCCAAGCAGGGTGTGGTGGACGCCCTCACCGCGGCCGGCCTGCTGGACGGAGAGCCGAAGAAGATCATGCACGCCGTGAACTTCTACGAGAAGGGCGACAAGCCGCTCGAGGTCGTCACCTCCCGCCAGTGGTACATCCGCAACGGCGGCCGCGACGCCGACCGCCGCGCGGAGCTGATCGAGCGCGGCCGCGAGCTCTCCTGGCACCCGGAGCACATGCGCCACCGCTACGAGAACTGGGTCGAGGGCCTCAACGGTGACTGGCTCGTCTCCCGCCAGCGCTTCTTCGGGGTGCCGATCCCGGTCTGGTACCCGCTGGACGCGGAGGGTGAGCCCGACTATGAGAACCCGATCCTCCCGGCCGACGAGCAGCTCCCCGTGGACCCGGCCGCCGAGGCCGCCCCGGGCTACTCCGAGGACCAGCGCGACGTCCCCGGCGGCTTCACCGGCGACCCGGACGTCCTGGACACCTGGGCCACCTCCTCGCTGACCCCGCAGATCGTGGGCCGCTGGTCCCGTGACGAGGCGTTCTTCAACAACGTCTTCCCGTTCGATCTGCGCCCGCAGGGCCACGACATCATCCGCACCTGGCTGTTCTCCACCGTGGTGCGCGCCCACGCCCTCAACGGCTCCGTGCCGTGGACGGACACCGCGCTCTCCGGCTGGATCCTCGACCCGGACCGCAAGAAGATGTCCAAGTCCAAGGGCAACGTGGTGGTCCCGACCGACATCCTGGACCAGTTCGGCTCGGACGCCGTCCGCTACTGGGCCGCCTCGGCCCGCCTCGGCGCGGACACCGCCTACGAGGTGGCGCAGATGAAGATCGGCCGCCGCCTGGCCATCAAGCTGCTCAACGCCGCCAAGTTCGTGCTGAACCTGGGCGCCACGCAGGACGCCGTCATCCGCACGGCCGACGACGCCGCGGCCGTCACCAACCCGCTGGACGCCTCCCTGCTGACGCGCCTCGCGGCCACCGTGGAGCAGGCGACCCGCGCGTTCGAGGCCTACGACTACGCACGCGCCCTCAACGTGACCGAGCAGTTCTTCTGGGCCTTCACGGACGACTACGTGGAGCTCGTGAAGGACCGTGCCTACGGTGGCCACGGCGAGGCCGAGCAGGCCTCGGTGGTGACCACGCTGGCCACCACCCTGGACGCCCTGCTGCGTCTGCTGGCCCCGTTCCAGCCGTTCGCCACCGAGGAGGTGTGGAGCTGGTGGCGCGCCGGCTCCGTGCACACCGCCGCGTGGCCGGGCGCCGCGGACGAGGTGGCGTCCCTGTCCTTCGCCGCCTCCGCCGGCGACGCCGAGGTCCTGCCCACCGTGGCGCAGGTCCTGGGCGGCATCCGCAAGGCGAAGTCCGAGGCCAAGGTGAAGCAGCGCACCGAGGTGCGCTCCGCCGTGGTGACCGGACCGGCCGACTGGCTCGAGAAGCTGCGCGGCGGCCTGGCGGACCTCAAGGCGGCCGGCAACATCGCGGACCTGTCCCTCACGCAGGGCGAGGCCGGCGAGTCCGCGCCCCTGACCGTCTCCGACGTGCAGCTCGCACCGGTCGACGACGACTGACCCGCGCCGCGCGTTCCCGGACGGTGTCTCGGGAGCGCACGCGGCACGACGACGGCCCCGTCGCCCATCACGGGCGGCGGGGCCGTCGTCGCGCCCGTGCTGCAAACCCGAGTCTGCCGTCAGCGTGGGATGTTCGTGGCCCGGATCCGGTAGGGCACAGCACGCGTCGGACAGTCCGCCGCCGGATCGGAGTTCGTCGGGAGGCGGCCCTCCCGGGGGTGTCGTGGTGCACCTCCCGGTCGTGCTCCTGCCGCATGTCGCAGTGCGGTCACCGCGGCAGGGGTGGACACTGAGAGGATGAGACCGACACCCGATCCCGCCCCGGCCGGCCGCCGCGCCTGCGACTCCTCCGCCCGGCGAATGTCCGCCGCCCTCGCCGCCATGGGCGTGCTCCACTTCGTCCGACCTGAGCCCTTCGACGGGCTGATCCCGCCGTTCCTGCCCGGCTCGGCCCGCGCGTGGACCCACGGCTCCGGCGTGGCCGAGCTGGCCGTGGCGGGTCTGCTGGCCGTCCCGCGCACCCGGCGCGCGGGCGGACGCGCCGCGCAGGCGCTCTTCCTCGGCGTGTGGCCCGGCAATGCGTGGATGGCCTGGCGGTGGCGACGCCGGCCCTGGCCGGCGCAACTGGTCTCCCTCGGGCGGCTGCCCCTGCAGGTCCCCCTGATCCGCGCGGCCGGCAGAGTGGCGCGCAGCTGACCCCCGCCGCCCCGCACCCCGACGACGCCGGCCCCACACCTTCGCGCTGAAGGTGTGGGGCCGGTCTCGTGCGAGCCGGGGGCTCAGTCGAACTGCGGATCCGTGGTGCGGGCCCGCTTGATCTCGTAGAAGTACGGGAAGTCGGCCAGGGCGACGGCGCCGTCGAAGATGCGGCCCGCCTCCTCGCCGCGCGGGATGCGGGTCATCACGGGACCGAAGAAGGCCGTGCCGTTGAACGCCACGACGGGCGTGCCGACGTCGTTGCCCACGAGGTCCTCCGCCTCCTTCTGGCTGGCGCGCAGCTGCTCGTCGGCCACGTCGGTGCGGGCGGCGTCCAGGATGTCCGCGTCGTGGCCCAGCTCCTCGAGGGCCTCGGCCACCACGGCCTCGTAGTCCGTGCGGCCCTGCTCGTGGATGCGGGTGCCGACCGCGGTGTACCACGGGCCGAGCGCCTCGGCACCGTGCCGCTCGCGCACCTGCACGGCGGCGCGGGCCGGCAGCCAGGCCTTCTCGAGGCGGGCCAGGTAGTCGGGGTCCAGGTCGCGGCCCTCGTTCAGGACGGCGAGCGACATGATCTTGAAGACCACCCGCACGTCGCGCACCTTCTGGACCTCCAGGATCCACCGGGAGGTGATCCAGGCGAACGGGCACGTGGCGTCGAAGTAGAAGTCGACGGTGGGCTGCTGCGTGGTGTCGGTCATGCTGTGCTCCTTGCGGTCAGGGAGCCGTCTCGGCTCCGGTCGGTCCTGCTGGGCGACGGCGGTCAGGCGCTCCGGCCGCGTCGACGTCGTTCCACCTCGGCCGGGATGAGCGTGGGCTCGGCCTCGCCGCGCACCACGTCCCCGGAGATGACGACCGTGCCCACATCCGAACGGGAGGGCAGCTCGAACATCACGGGCTTGAGGACGTTCTCCATGATGGAGCGCAGGCCGCGGGCGCCGGTGCCGCGGGCCTCGGCCTGGGCGACGACGGCGTCCAGGGCGTCCTGCTCGAACTCGAGCTCCACGCCGTCCATGAGGAACATCTTCTGGTACTGCTTGAGCAGGGCGTTCCTCGGTTCGGTCAGCACCCGCACGAGCTGTTCGTGCGTGAGGTCCTCGACAGTGGTGATCACGGGCAGGCGGCCGATGAACTCGGGGATGAGGCCGAACTTCAGCAGGTCCTCCGGCCGCACGTCCGCGTAGGTGACGTCCCCCGCGCCCAGGTGGTTCAGGGGCGCGCCGAACCCGATGCCCTTGCGTCCGGCACGGGAACCGATGATCTCGTCCAGGCCCGCGAACGCGCCCGCCACGATGAACAGCACGTTGGACGTGTCGATCTGCAGGAACTCCTGGTGGGGGTGCTTGCGCCCGCCCTGCGGCGGCACCGACGCCACCGTGCCCTCGAGGATCTTCAGCAGGGCCTGCTGCACCCCCTCGCCGGAGACGTCCCGGGTGATGGAGGGGTTCTCGGACTTCCGCGAGATCTTGTCGATCTCGTCGATGTAGATGATGCCCTGCTCGGCCTTCTTCACGTCGTAGTCCGCGGCCTGGATGAGCTTGAGGAGGATGTTCTCCACGTCCTCGCCCACATAGCCGGCCTCGGTGAGGCTGGTGGCGTCCGCGACCGCGAACGGGACGTTGAGCCGCCGGGCGAGGGTCTGCGCGAGATACGTCTTGCCGGAGCCGGTGGGGCCGACCATGAGGATGTTCGACTTGCCGACCTCGACGTCCGCGAGGTCGTCCCGCTCGGTGAGGCGGTCGGCCAGGTCACCGCCCCGCGCCTGCGGCCCACGCACGCGCTTGTAGTGGTTGTACACGGCGACGGCGAGGGAACGCTTGGCCGCCTCCTGACCGATCACGAAGCTCTCGAGGTGGTCGAAGATCTCCTGCGGGGTGGGCAGGACGGTCTCGTCCGCCTCCGCCGCCTCGCCGAGCTCCTCCTCGATGATCTCGTTGCACAGCTCGATGCACTCGTCGCAGATGTAGACACCCGGGCCGGCGATGAGCTTGCGCACCTGCTTCTGGCTCTTCCCGCAGAACGAGCATTTCAGCAGGTCAGCGCTCTCTCCGATACGCGCCATGGTGGTACTCCTCGAAGGCCGGGCGGAGACGTCCGCCCCGCGCGGGCGTCGTCGCTGTCAGATTCCGTCCAGCATACGGCCGTGGACGGACACGTTAAGGGACCGGGTCCCCGGTCGGCGCCGAGGGGCCCGGCCGCGCGGCCGGACCCCTCGGCGGGCGTCGTCGGTCAGGCAGACGGGCGGGTGATCTTGCGGGAGGCGAGGACCTCGTCCACGAGGCCGTACTCGAGGGCCTGCTCGGCCGAGAGGAACTTGTCCCGGTCGATGTCCTGCGAGACCTCCTCGGGCGTGCGGTTGGTGAGGGAGGCCAGCGTCTCCTCCATCCACACGCGCATCCGGTTGATCTCCTGGGCGTGGATCTGCAGGTCCGTGGCGGTGCCGCGGTCGCCCTGCATCGCCGGCTGGTGGATCAGCACGCGCGCGTTGGGCAGCGCCAGACGCTTGCCGGGGGCGCCCGCGGCCAGCAGCACGGCCGCGGCGGAGGCGGCCTGGCCCAGGCACACGGTCTGCACCTCGGGGCGGATGAACTGCATGGTGTCGTAGATCGCCGTCATGGCCGTGAACGAGCCGCCCGGCGAGTTGATGTACAGGGTGATGTCACGTTCGGAGTCCATCGCCTCGAGCACGAGCAGCTGGGCCATCACGTCGTCGGCCGACGCGTCGTCCACCTGCGCGCCGAGGAAGACGATGCGGTCCTCGAAGAGCTTGGCGTAGGGGTCCTGACGCTTGAAGCCGTAGGGGGTGCGCTCCTCGAACTGCGGGAGGATGTAGCGCGCGTCCGGCGTGGGCAGGGAGGGCATCCCGGTGGGGAGCCCGGCGGGGAACTGGGTCATTCTTGGTCTCCTGGAGAGGGTCGGGACGGTCCGGGCCGGGCTCAGCCCCGGACGCCGCCGCCGCCGGTCACGGACGCGGCACGGTCGGCGATGTGGTCGATGAAGCCGTACTCGAGGGCCTCCTGCGCGGTGAACCACTTGTCACGCGCGTTGTCCTCGAGGATGGTCTCCACGGACTGGCCGGTCTGCTCGGCGGTCAGCTCCGCCATCACCTGCTTCATGTGCAGGATCAGCTGGGCCTGGATGCGGATGTCCGACTCGGTGCCGCCGATGCCGCCGGAGGGCTGGTGCATCAGCACGCGGGCGTGGGGGGTGGCGTAGCGCTTGCCCTTGGTGCCGGAGGCGAGCAGGAACTGGCCCATGGACGCGGCGAGGCCGGTGGCCACCGTCACGACGTCGTTGGGGATGTACTGCATCGTGTCGTAGATCGCCATGCCCGCGGTGACGGAGCCGCCCGGGGAGTTGATGTACAGGTAGATGTCCTTCTCCGGGTCCTCGGCCGAGAGCAGGAGCAGCTGGGAGCAGATCGCGTTGGCGTTGTCGTCACGGACGTCCTCGCCCAGCCAGACGATGCGCGACTTCAGCAGCTGGGTGTAGAGGAAATCCTCGCGCTGCGCCGGGTCCACCGAACGCATGCTGGGGGTGATGTCGGTCATCACTTCCGCCTTCCTGTCGAGATGTCCACGGGCCTCCCGAACGGCGGCCGCTCGCGCGGACGGACGGGTCCCTGATCGAGTCCGACACTAGCCGGGCGTCCGGGCCAGCGCGCGGGACGCCGTCGGCGTTTCGCTGTTGGCGCAGGTTGTCGCGGCCCCCGCCCGGGGCCGCCCACCGGGACCCGGGTACGACGACGGCGCCCCCACCGGCGTGGGCGGGGGCGCCGTCGTCGTGGCTCGGCGGGGGTGCGTCCCCACCGGCCGGGATCAGGCCTGCTCGGCCGCCTCGTCGGCGCCCTCGGCCTCGGCGCCCTCGGCCTCAGCGTCGAGGGCCTCCTGGCCGCCCGGGGTCACGAACGCCGTCAGGTCCACGGCCTTGCCGTCGGTGTCGGTGACCTCGGCGTACTCGAGGACCTTGGCCAGGGCCTTGCGGCGGCGGACCTCGCCCATGATCATCGGGATCTGCCCGCCCTGGTCGAGCATCATGGCGAACTGGTTCGGGTCCATGCCGTACTCGGAGGAGGTGGCGATGATGTACTCGATCAGCTCACCCTGGTCGACCGTGACCTCCTCGGCCTCGGCGACCTCGTCCAGGATGACCTCGTTGGCGAACGCCTCGCGGGTGTTCTGCTCGAGCTCGGCACGGTGCTCGGCGGTGTCGTGGTCGTCGCCCGCGGTGTGGCCGCCGGCGGAGAAGTGCTGCTCGACCTGCTCGGCGATGACGCCGTCCGGCACCGGGACCTCGACGAGCTTGGCCAGCTCCTCGAGGACCTTGTCGCGGGCCTCGACGCCCTGGCGGTTCACGGCCTCCTCGGCGGCCTGCTTCTTCAGGTCCTCCTTGAGCTCGGCGATGGTGTCGAACTCGGAGGCCAGCTGGGCGAACTCGTCGTCGGCCTCGGGCAGCTCGCGCTCCTTGACGGCCGTCAGCTCCAGCTTGACCACGGCGGTCTCGCCGTCGTGCTCGCCGCCGTTGAGCGTGGTCTCGAAGGTGGCGTCCTCGCCGGCGGACAGGCCGTCGAGGGCCTCGTCGATGCCCTCGAGCATGGTGCCGGCGCCCACCTGGTAGGACAGGCCCTCGGCCTGGTCGACCTGCTCGCCGTCGACCGTGGCGGTCAGGTTCATCGTGACGAAGTCGTCCTGGGCGGCCGGGCGGTCCACATCCTTGAGGGAGCCGAAGCGCGAGCGCAGGGCGTCGAGGGCCTTCTGCTCGTCCTCCTCGGTGGCCTGGGCGGGCTCCACCGTCACCTTGAGGCCCTTGTAGTCGGGCAGCTCGATGGTCGGGCGCACGTCGAACTCGGCGGTGAAGGCCACCGGGCCCTCGGCGTTCTCCGCGTCCGGGGTGGCGGTCACGTCGACCTCGGGGCGGGAGATCGGCGTGACCTCGGCCTCGGCGATGGCGGCGGAGAACCAGGTGTTCAGGCCCTCGTTGACGGCCTGGTCCACGACGATCTCGCGGCCGAAGCGCTGCTCGATCAGGCGCGCCGGGATCTTGCCCTTGCGGAAGCCCGGGATCTGGACCTGGTTGGCGATGTCCTTGAACGCCTTGTCCAGGGCGGGCTTCACCTCCTCGAACGGCACCTCGACGGTCAGCTTGACGCGGGTCGGGCTGAGGTTCTCTGCGGTGGACTTGACCACGGATGACTCCTGTTGGTGGTGGTGGATGGTCTTGACGTCGAGTCGGGGTGACAGGATTTGAACCTGCGGCCTCACGCTCCCAAAGCGCGCGCTCTACCAAGCTGAGCTACACCCCGCCGTCGTCCCCGACGCCGGCGGGCTCACGCGGTGGAGGCTCGCCGGGCACCCGAGGGACTGCCCGAGGGCAGACTGTGGAATCCTAGCGCGCCGTCTCGCGACCCGCGAAAAGCCGCGACCGCCGGCCCGTGAAGCCGTCCATCGTGGCGTTGACCCCGAGGACGTCCATCGCGCGGTCGAAGACGGGCGCCGGCAGGGCGCGCAGGGGCGCGATCAGGCCGACGGCGTGCGGCAGCAGCAGGCGGGTGCGGCCGGCCTCGACGGCGTCCAGCACCTCCTGCGCCACGTGGTGCGGATCCAGCACGGGCAGCAGCCAGGGCACCCGGCTGCGCACGCCCGCGAACATCCCGGTGTCGATGTAGAAGGGGCAGACGGCCAAGGAGGTGACGCGGCTGCCGTCCTTGCGCAGCTCCGCGGCGAGGGACTCGGCGAACCCGACCGCGGCGTGCTTGGTGGCGGAATAGTCCGTCTGGCGTGCGACGCCGACCAATCCCGCGGCCGAGGCCACCGTGACCACGGCCCCGCGGTCCCGGGCCCGCATTCCGGGCAGGACCGCCCGGGTCAGCCAGTACGGCGCGAGCGCGTTCACCTCGAAGGTGCGGCGGATGCCCTCCTCCGTGGCGTCCTCGAGGCGCGCTCCCGTCACGACGCCCGCGTTGTTCACGGCGACGTCCACCTCTCCGGCGCGGGCGGCGGCGGCCTCGACGGCGGCCGCATCCGTCACGTCCACGCGCTCGGCCCGGGCGTCCGCGCCCTGAGACCGGATCTCGGCGGCGACGGCCTCAGCCCCCTGCAGGTCGAGGTCCCAGACGACGACGCGGTCCGCACCGCGGCGGGCGGCCCCCAGGGCGATCAGTCGACCGATGCCGGACGCGCCGCCCGTCACGAGGACGGTGGTGCCGCGCAGGGACAGGGGACGACGGCCGGCGAGGGCGGACGCGGCCCTGCGGAGGGCGGGACGAAAGCCGTGCATCATGCCTCTTCCCCCACGGCCGACGCGGGCCCGCCGTGATACAGTGTCAGCCGCTGGTCCGCGCCGAGCGCGGCCCCGCGGGGATGTAGCTCAATGGTAGAGCCCCAGTCTTCCAAACTGGCTACGCGGGTTCGATTCCCGTCATCCCCTCCGGACCTCATGAGCCGGGCCGTCGTGTGCACACGATGGCCCGGCTCATGACGTTCCCGGGTGCGTCGTCGTCCGCGCCGGTTCATTGACCGCTGTGCCCGGTCGGGCCTACTACAGGCCTCTCAGCTCTGACAGGTGAGGCAGCGGTAGAGCTTCCGGGCCGCCATCTCCTCCACCACGATCGTCTCGCGCCCGCACACGAGGCACGCCAGGCCCTGCCGCTGGTACACGTAGTTCGCGTGCTCGGGCCACGCGGCCTCGGCGGGCACCCCGGGCCGGTGCTCCGGCCGGGTGGTGACGATCCGCCCGAGCCGCACGCCCTCCCGCATCAGCGCGGCGTTGTCCGCCCAGAGGAATGCCAGGTCCGGTGCAGAGACCTCCCGGGCCGGCCGCCACGGGTCGATGCCGGCGCGGAACAGCGCCTCGGCCCGGAAGATGTTGCCGATCCCGCTGACGGCCCCCTGGTCCATCAGCACGACACCGATCGGCCGTCGTGTCCGCCGTGCGAGGTCGTAGAACGGCGCGGGATCGTCGTCGTTGAGCGGATCCGGGCCGAGACCGGCGACGACATCGGCAGCCTCGGCCCGGGTGAGTGCGCGGCACCGGCTCGCGCCGATCAGGTCGGCCCAGCCGTGCTCGGCGCGCAGTCGCAGCCGGACCGTGGAGGCCGGCGGCGGGGGCTGGACCCAGCCGTCGGCGTCGCGGTCGGGCTCGGCGGCCGGGGCGCCGTCGTCGTGGACCTCCCGCTCGCCGATCCGGCGGGGTGCGCCGATCGAGGACGCGGCCGCGAAGTCCTGATCCCCGCCGAAGGTCCACGCCCCGTACATGCCCAGGTGCACGTGGAGCACGTGGCCGCCGGAGACGTCGGCGAAGAAGTGCTTGCCGTGGGCCCGGGCGCGCTTCAGGACCTGGCCGTCGAGCAGGGCGGCCCCCTCGGCGAAGCGGCCCTGCGGACTCGTGGCGCGGATCCGGCGTCCGCCGAAGACGTCGGTGAACTGGCGCGCGAGACGGTGGACGGAGTGGCCCTCAGGCACTCACATCAGCACCTCTCCGGTGGTCTCGTAGTGCGCGATCTTCGCGATGCGGCGCACGTGGCGCTCGTCCTGGGAGAACGGTTCGGTCAGGAAGGCCTCGATGAGCTCGGTGGCCTCCTCGAGCGAGTGCTGCCGACCGCCGACGGCCACGACGTTCGCGTCGTTGTGCTGGCGAGCCAGCCGCGCCGTGTCCAGGTTCCAGGCCAGGGCGGCGCGGACGCCGACCACCTTGTTGGCGGCGATCTGCTCGCCGTTGCCGGAGCCGCCCAGCACGATGCCGAGCGAGTCCAGTCCCTGCTCGCGGTCGGCGACGACGGCGCGGGCGGCGTTGATGCAGAAGCCCGGGTAGTCGTCCTGCGGGTCGTACTCGGTGGGTCCGTGGTCCACCATCTCGTAGCCGGCGGCGGTGAGGTGCTCCACCAGGTGGGCGGACAGCTCCATGCCGGCGTGGTCGGTGGCGATGTGGACGCGCATGCGCAGACTCCTCCAGAAGGACGACGGTCGGGTGGGGTCAGTCTACGGACGACCCCACCCGGCCTCCTGCTCCCGGGGCGGGCCGGCTCAGATCAGCGCGACCGATCGCTTGGGCTCGCGCACCGGCATGGGCTCGGGATCCTCGCTCGCCGAGGAGAGGAAGCCCTCCCCGGTGAAGTGGCCGTTGCGGGCGCGGAAGTCGTAGGCGTAGTCGGGCCAGATCAGCGTCAACTTGCCAGAGCGGGGGTCCACGTACCAGGAGTGGCAGCCGCCGTCCACGAGCCACACCGAGGTGGCGGCCCGCTCCTGGAGACGGTCCACGTAGTCCTCCTGGGCAAGTGCCTCGGGGACCATCGTCCGGATTCCCTCGTGATCCGCCCGGTCCAGGGCCTCCACGATGTACGCGATCTGCGACTCGATGATGTAGACGATCGAGTTGTGCCCCAGCGAGGTGTTCGGCCCGTTGATGGCGAACAGATTCGGGAATCCCGCCACGGCCGTGGAGTCGAACGCCGCCATGCCGCTGCTCCAGTGATCGGCCAGGGAACGGCCCTCACCGTCGTGGACGCGGTCGGCGAACGGCGGCTGCGCCGCCTCGAAGCCGGTGCAGAGGACGACGACGTCGACCTCGTACCCGTGACCGCTCACGCCGAACAGCCGGCTCCCCTCGACGCGGTCCAGCGCGCTGTCCTCCAGGGTGACGTTGTCCCGGGCCATGGCCGGGTAGTAGTCGTTGGAGACGAGCACCCGCTTGCAGCCCGGCAGGTACCGCGGCGTGAGGCGCTCGCGGAGCTCGGGGTCGGAGACCGCGGCGGCCAGGTGCCCGAGGGCCTGGGCCCGGACCTGGTCCAGTGCGGCCGGCACACCGCGGCGCTGGGCATAGCTCGACTCGGCGAACCAGAAGATGTCGTCGCGCTCGCGCTGCATGGTGTGCGGGGCGCGCTCGAACATGCGCCGCACGGCCGCGGAATACGGCTTGACCACGCGCGGGGTGACCCACGCGGGGGTGCGCTGGAAGACGACGAGCTCGGCCGCCGTCGCCGCCAGCTCGGGGATGATTTGGATCGCGGAGGCGCCGGTGCCGACGACGGCGACACGCTTGCCCTTCAGGTCCACCGTGTGGTCCCAGCGGGCGGAATGGATGACCTCGCCCTCGAAGGCGTCGAGACCCGGGACGTCCGGCAGGCGGGGGTCGGCGAGGTGCCCGGTGCCCATGATGAGCCAGCGTGCCGTGTAGGTCCCGCGCGGGGTCCGCACCGTCCACCGCTCCGTCTCGGGGTCCCAGTGCGCTTCGAGCATGTCCGCCCCGAGACGCAGGTGCGGGGTGAGGCCCTCGTCCTCGGAGAAGCGCACGAGGTAGTCCTGGATCTCCGGGCCCGGCGTGTAGAAGCCCGACCACTGCGGGTTCGGGGCGAAGGAGAAGCTGTAGAGGTGGCTCGGGACATCGCATGCGGCGCCCGGGTAGGTGTTGTCCCTCCAGGTCCCGCCGACCTGCTGGGCGCGGTCCAGGATGAGGAAGTCCTCGCGGCCGCGACGCCGTAGCTGGGCGCCCATGCCGAGGCCGGCGAATCCGGAGCCGATGATGAGGATCTCGGCGGACTCGTCGCGCGGTGCGGGGCGCACGTCGGTGGTGGTGGTCGTGGTGGTGGTCATGGCTGGCCCCTCTCTCAGGCGTGGGTCTCGGGGATGATCGCGCCGGCCGGGTGGCGGTCGGGCTCGCGCAGGTGCAGGTCGACGATCTGCATGAGTTCGGCCGGGCGCTCGAGGAAGAAGGCGTGGCCGCTCGTCATGGTCGTCAGCCGCGCGTCGTCGATGATGCCGAGCAGCTCGTACTGGTGATGGGGCGGGACCATGACGTCCTCGGCACAGGAGACGATCAGTGTCCGCGCGGTGACGGCGGAGAGACGGTCGGCGACGTCCACGCGGGCATTCAGGTCCATCTGCCGAGCGGTGAACTCGTCCGCGGTCAGGGAGGCGAGTGCTCCGTCGAGCATGGCCGGGGTCAGGGAGCGCAGGGCCAGCGGGGACAGGCCGCAGAAGGCCGTGTAACGCGCCAGGGCATCAGGGCTCGTGTCATACAGGTGCCGCCAGACCTCGTTGCGCAGGCGCTGGTGGACATCCGTCGTCGCCCAGCCGGCCACGAGCACGAGGTTCTCCACGCGGCGACCGAGATCGGCGGCCAGCTGCCCGGCGACGACGGCGCCGAGCGAGTAGCCCAGCAGGTCGAAGGCGGCGTCGGAGCCGAGGAGCTCGTCGACGGCGGCCCGCACCTGGCCGACCAGCAGGTCGACGGTCAGGTCTGCGGCGGGGTCGGCCGTCGGCGCCCAGTCGACGGCGATGACGCGCGTCCGCGTGGCCATCATCGGGAACAGGTGGCCGAAGTGCGAGGCGGTCGTCCCGCCCGTGCCGTGGACCAGCACGAGAGGCCGGTCGAGCTCCCCGGGCGTCACCGAGTCGTGGCAGGTGACGGAAGCACCGTCCACGCTGACGGTGCGCGTGACGGTCGATGCGGTCAGTGGCATGGGGCTCCTCCTGGAAACCAATATGTGGACTATTGGACCCGACACCCGCGATGCGACGCACCCTACATGTCCCAGCATGGCGTGTTCATTTCTCATAATGCAAGCAGGGGCGGCAATCATTGAGTCCATCAGATGGAACTGGCTCCGACGCCGGAGCTGCGGCACGATGGACCGGTGACCCCTCTGACCCCACCCACCGGCGTCCTGCCCCGCGCCGCCCTCGTGATGCGCCTGCTGCACGAGGCCGGACCCGCCGGCCTGCGGCTGAGCCAGCTCGTCCAGCGGACGGGCCTGCCCCAGCCCACCGCCCATCGACTGCTGGCCGACCTGGCGGAGGAGGGTGCCGTGACCCGGCGCGGAGCCGCCTATGCACTCGGTGATCGGTGGGGCCCGGTCGGATTCGAACCGGTGACGCCGCGGTGCCTGATCGAACGCGAGGGCAGCCGGGCCGTGGTCCAGGCCGCCGCGGACGAGCTGGGGGACACGGTCTACCTGGCGGCACGGGTTGCGGGCGGAGTGGCCTACCTCCTGCGATGCGACGGCGACTCCCCTGTGCGCGTCTTCACCGTGGAGGTCGGCGAGGTCAAACGGCTTGCCGCCGGGTACGCCGGCATCGCGCTCCTGGCCTCCCTGCCGCCCGAGCGCCGGCGAGCGGAAGTGGACGCGGTCGTCGCCCGGCCTCCCCGCCGCTGGAACCTGACGGATGACGGGGCCCTGCACGACCTGCTGGACACCCTGCTGCGTCAGATGGACGAGCAGGGGTGGTGCGGCGGTGTGCCGGTCGTGCCCGGGGTGGCCGGAGTCGCCTGTGGCGTTCCGGCGCGGACGGGAGGCATCCCCCAGGTGTCCCTCACGGCCTCGGCGGCCGAGCAGCGGATGCCACCCGGACGCGTGCCCGAGGTGGCTGAGGTGCTGCGTGCGGCGGCGACCCGACTGGCCGAGATCGGGGGCTGAGCAGGTCGACCGGCCCGCCCCGAGACGCGCCGCTCACGACGCTCGGGCCAGGTGGCACACTGGGGAGCACCGTGCCATGGCCCCCATCACAGGCGCCCGGCCGTGCCGCATCCGCCCGACCCCAGGAGGAGTCCGACCGTGACCACCGCCGCCGCCATGAACATCACCCGCGAAGAGGCCGCCGCGCGCGCGGCCGCCCTCACCGTGGACGCGTACGAGGTGAGCCTGGACCTCACCCGCGGCGCAGAGCACTTCCACACGGCCACCACCGTGACGTTCGCGGCCACGCAGGACGCGGTGGGCACCCACACGTGGATCGACTTCGTGGCCGGGCAGGCTCCCACGGTGACCCTCAACGGCGAGGCGCTGGACGTGGCGGACTTCGACGGCGCCCGACTGCGGATCGGCCCGCTGGCGGCGCAGAACACCCTCGTGGTCGACGGGCTCGGGGACTACAGCAACACCGGCGAGGGCCTGCACCGGTTCGTGGACCCCGTGGACCAGGAGGTCTATCTCTACACCCAGTTCGAGGTGCCCGATTCCCGCCGCATGTTCGCGGTGTTCGAGCAGCCCGACCTCAAGGCCGCGTTCCGCTTCACCGTGACCGCGCCGGCACACTGGGCTGTGGTGTCCAACCAGCCGGAGGACTCCCGCCGCACCCTCGGCGTCGTGGCGAACGAGGAGAACCTGCAGGGCGTGGACGCCGCGGTCTGGGAGTTCACCCCCACCCCGCGCATCTCCTCCTACATCACCGCGCTCGTCGCCGGCCCGTACGCCTCCGTGCATTCGGAGCTGACCAGCGCGGACGGCCGCACGATCCCCCTCGGCGTCTACTGCCGCGCGTCACTGGTGGAGCACCTGGACGCGGAGAACGTCTTCGAGCTCACCCGCCAGGGCTTCGAGTTCTTCGAGGCCCAGTACGGCCACGCCTACCCGTTCGAGAAGTACGACCAGCTGTTCGTGCCCGAGTTCAACGCCGGCGCGATGGAGAACGCCGGCTGTGTGACCTTCCTCGAGTCGTACGTCTTCCGCGGGACCGTGCCGGAGGCGCTGATCGAGCGCCGCGCCATCACCATCCTCCACGAGCTGGCCCACATGTGGTTCGGCGACCTCGTGACCATGCGCTGGTGGAACGACCTGTGGCTCAACGAGTCCTTCGCCGAGTTCATGTCCACGCTCGCCGCCGCCGAGAACACGCAGTACACCAGCGCCTGGACCACCTTCTCCTCCATGGAGAAGAACTGGGCCTACCGCCAGGATCAGCTCTCGTCCACGCACCCCATCAAGGCCCGGATCCGCGACCTCGACGATGTGCTCGTCAACTTCGACGGCATCACCTACGCCAAGGGCGCCTCCGTGCTGCGCCAGCTCGTGGCCTGGGTGGGCCAGGAGAACTTCATGGCCGGCGTCCGCGCGTACATCGCCCAGCACGCGTGGGGCAACACCGAGCTGCCGGACCTCATGTCCGAGCTCGAGGCGGCTTCCGGCCGCGATCTGTCCGAGTGGACCCGCGTGTGGCTCGAGACCTCGGGCGTGAACACGCTGCGCACGGAGGTGGAGACGGATGAGGCCGGCACCATCACCGCGCTGCGCCTGCGCCAGAGCGCCCCGGACGGCTCGCCGTCGGCGCCTGGCGACGACGTGCTCCGCCCCCACCGCCTGGCTGTGGGCTTCTACGACGTGGACGAGGCCACCGGCCGCCTGACCCGCACCGAGCGCTTCGAACTCGACGTGGCCGGTGAGGTGACCGAGGTCGCCGAGGCCGTCGGCCGCCGTCGTCCCGCCGTGATCCTGCCCAACGACGACGACCTGGCCTACGCCAAGCTGCGCCTCGACGACGCCTCGTGGGAGGCCGCGTCCACCCGCCTGAAGGACGTGGACGGCTCGCTGGCGCGCACGCTGCTGTGGGGGGCGGCCTGGGACACCGTGCGCGACGGCGAGGCCTCCGCCGCCTGGTTCGTCGACCTCGTCCTGGCCAACGTCGGCCACGAGCGGGACTCGTCCGTGGTGCAGACGCTGCTGCGCCAGCTCGCGACGGCGATCGGCCTGTACCTGCCCGAGGACCAGGCCGAGGCCGTGCGGGTCGCGGCGGCCGACCGTCTGTGGGGCCTCGTCGCGGAGGCCGAGGACGGCTCGGACAACCAGCTGCAGTTCGTCAAGGCGTTCGCCCTGCACGCGCGCACCACGGCGCAGCTGGACCGCCTGGCGGCCCTCGTGGACGGCACCCGCACCGTGCCCGGGCTGGACCTCACCACGGACCTGCGCTGGGAGCTGCTCACTGCGCTGGTGGCGGCCGGCCGTGCCGGGGAGGCCGAGATCGCCGAGGCCGAGCGCGCCGACGCGACCGCCACGGGCGCGCTCGCCGCGATCCAGGCCCGGGCCGCCGTGCCGACGGCCGAGGCCAAGCGCGCGGCCTGGGACCGAGTGATGGCCGGCGAGCCGTCCAACACGGAGCAGCGCCAGGCCCTGATCGGGTTCGCGCGGGTCCACGACGCCGCGCTGATCGCGCCCTTCGCGGACTCCTATTTCGAAGGCGTCGAGGCGATGTGGGACTCCCGTTCTCACGAGATGGCCGAGACCGCCGCGACGCTGGGCTACCCGACCGCCCAGGTCACCCGGGAGATCGCCGACCGCGCCACCGCCCTGTCCGAGCGGCTGGCCGGCACCCGCGCGGGGCTGTCCCGCGTCCTCGCCGAGGGCCGGGACGAGACCGTCCGCGCCCTGGCCGCGCGCGAGCACGCGACGGCGCACGTGCATCAGGTCCACGCCGGGGCCTGAGCCGGACGGCGGCTGACGCCTCTGCCGGCGCTTGCGGGGCAATGCTGCTGGTGGGTATTCCACGGAAGATGCCCTCCAGCACCTCCCCGGCCGCTGTCGGGGCGCGGGCTGGCTAGGTGTTGTGGGTCATGAGGTTCTTGCCACGAGGCGCCGGCTGAGATGAGACG
>NZ_JALJRI010000054.1:0-6734 GCF_024519795.1 Micrococcus sp. Mcc89
TGTACACCCCGGCGGGTCCGGCACCGATGATGGCGATGCGCAACGGGCGGTCAGGGCGAACGGTCACGGTGGGTGGGTCCTTTTCGACGACGGCGGGGCACGCCGGCGGAGCGCGGGGCAAGGCCCGGCACCGGCGCGCGGGATCGACCCCCCAGTCTACCGCCGTGACCGGGAGGAACCTGGGTGAGAGTGCTCACCCGGACCGTACAGTGGTCCGCGTGAGCCCCTCCTCCCCCGCTGTCCGGCCCGGCGTGACCCCCGACGGCGCCGCCCCCGACACCGGCGCCCTGCCCACCGTCTCCCCCGCCCCGGCCGATGACCCGCGTGGGCTGGCCCTCGGCTTCACCGCCTACTTCGTGTGGGGCCTGCTGCCGCTCTACATGGCGGTGCTCGCGCCCGCCGGGGCCCTGGAGATCGTGGTGGTGCGCATCGGCTTCGCCCTGATCTTCTGCCTGCTGCTGCTGACCGTGATGCGCCGCCTGCGCGAGCTGGGGACGGCGCTGGCCACGCCCGGCCGCTGGGGCACCACGGGTCTGGCCGCCGGGATCATCGCGGTGAACTGGCTGCTGTACGCGGTCTCGGTCACCACGGGCAACGTGCTCCAGGCGTCGCTGGGCTACTTCATGAACCCGCTGGTGAATGTCCTGCTCGGCGTGCTCTTCCTCGGGGAGCGGCTGCGGCGGGGCCAGTGGGTGGCCGTCGGGATCGCGGTGGCCGCCGTCGTCGTGATGTCCGCGGCGATGGGGCAGGTGCCGTGGATCGCGCTCGGGCTGGCCACCTCGTTCGGGCTCTACGGCTTCGTGAAGAAGCGCTTCCCCTCCCCCGTGCACGCGGTGACCGCGATGACCGCCGAGACCGTGGTGCTGATCCCCGTGTTCGTGGTGGGCAGCGTGCTGCTGGCGCAGGCCGGGCTGCTCACCACCGTCACCGAGGGGCCCGGCCACTTCTGGCTCATGGCCGGGCTCGGCGTGCTCACCGCCGTTCCGCTCATCCTGTTCTCGGCGGCGGCCCGCTCCCTGACGCTGACCACGCTCGGGATGCTGCAGTACACGGCGCCCATCCTGCAGTTCCTCGTGGCGGTCACGGTCCTCGGCGAGCAGATGCCCGCGGCCCGCTGGGCGGGCTTCGGGCTCATCTGGCTCTCGCTGGCGGTCTTCACCCTCGACCAGCTGAACGCCTCCCGCCTGCAGCGTCGGGCGGTCCGGGCCGGGCAGGGCGCGCACGCCTAGACTGGCGGCATGCCCGCCAAGCCCCCCGCCCCCGTGTACCTCCCGGCCTTCCAGCGGCTCGTCCCGGACCTGCTGAGCGACGCCTGGGCCGAGGACGACGGCCTCGCCCCCGCCGACGTCGACGCCCGGCTGGCCCAGTCCCCCGCGGCGGAGCAGCTCGGCGCCGGGCTCATGATCCCGGCTGCTCTCCGCGAGTTCTACCTCGCCCTGGGCAACTGCGGCGACCTCATGGAGACGGACCACTACGTGTGGGACCCCGAGGACCTCGAGGTGCGGGACGGCTTCCTCATGTTCCTGGAGGACGCGGACGAGACGGTCGTGTGGGGCCTGCCGGTGGACAACCTGGCGCTGCCGGACCCGCTGGTGTGGCGGCGCTCCGCCGGCGCCGACGCGCCCGAGGGCGAGTGGCAGGACGAGGGCGGCACCTTCAGCGAGTTCCTGACGGACCTGCTCGCGTGGACCTTCGAGGACCCCGAGGACGACGGCGAGGGGCTGGACCGGTGACCGCGCCCGCCCCGGTCTCCCACGCCCCGGACGACTACGTCTGCCCGTTCTGCGGGCTCGTGGCCAGCGACGTCTCCGACCCGGGCAACCGCTGCGAGCTCGGGGACACCGTCTACCAGGACGAGGACCTGCTCGTGCTGATCGCCGTGGACGGGTTCGGCGACCACGAGGGCCACGCCATGGTCTGCCCGGCCGAGCACTACGAGAACCTCTACGACCTGCCCCCGCGCGTACTGCAGCGCATCGCCCTGATGGCCCAGCAGGTGGCGCTGGCCATGAAGCGCGCGTGGGCCCCGGACGGGGTCTCCACGCGCCAGCACAACGAGCCCGCCGGCAACCAGCACGTGTGGCACTACCACCTGCACGTGTTCCCCCGCTTCGAGGGGGACATGCTCTACCGGCAGCTGCGCCACCCGGTGGCCCCGGAGGTCCGCGCCGGCAAGGCGCGGGAGCTCGCGGCCGCGCTGGACCCCGCCCCGACCCGCCTGGACTGAGCGGCCTCCCCGGATCGAGGCGGCGACGCCGCCGACCGCGGCGTCAGGCCGAGCGCCCGACCACGTAGTCGGCGAACGCCTCGAGCGCCGCCTTCACGGCGGAGTCCGGCAACGGGTCGAGCGCCTGCTTGGCCTGCTCCGCCCAGCCGCGGGTGATCGCCCACGCCTCGTCGATGGCGGGGTGGCCCGTGAGCGCGGCGACGGCGGCGGCCAGCTGCTCGTCGGTGTCGAGCGGCCCGTCCACGAGCGCGCGCACCCGGCGGGCGTCCTCGGCCTCCGGCCCCTCGCCCTGCGCGGCGCGGGCCAGCAGCAGCGTGGTCAGGGTGGGCACGCGCTCGCGCAGGTCCGTGCCGGGGACCTTGCCGATCCGCTCGGCGTCGCCGGTGAGGTCGATCAGGTCGTCGGCGAGCTGGAAGGCCAGGCCCACCTTCTCGCCGTATGCGCGCATCACCTGGACGGCGGCCTCGTCGGCTCCGCCCAGCAGCGCGCCGAGCATGCCGGCCGCGGCGATCAGCGAGCCGGTCTTGCCGGAGAGCACCGCGTAGTAGTGCTCGATCGGGTCCGCGCCCTCGGCCGGGCCGCGAGTCTCCCACAGCTGGCCCTGCACGAGGCGTTCGAAGGTGTCCGCCTGGATCTGCACGGGCCGCGGGCCCAGCTCGGCCATGAGCTGGGAGGCGCGGGCGAAGATCAGGTCGCCGGCCAGGATCGCCGCCGAGTTGCCCCACAGCCGGTGGGCGGCGGGAGCGCCGCGGCGCACGGGGGCCTCGTCCATCACGTCGTCGTGGTACAGCGTGGCCAGGTGCGTCAGCTCCATCACGACGGCGGCCTGGCGGGCGGGCGCGTCCACGTCGGCGACCTCGCCGGAGGCCAGGGCGGGGTCGCCCAGGAGGGAGGCGAGCACCGTCAGGACCGGACGGACCCGCTTGCCGCCGGCGGCCAGCAGGTGGTGGGCGGCGGTGTCGGAGAACAGGTCGTCGAAGCCGAGGGCAGTGTCCAGCTGCTCCTCGACCTGCTCGAGCGCGGTCAGCACGACCTCCAGGACACGGCCGTGCTCGGCGAGGGGTTCGAAGCCGGAGGGCAGGGCGAAGCCGGGGTCTGCGGTGGTCACCGGGCAAGCCTACCCAACGGCGCGCCGCCCGCGGTCGTCAGCGCGGGGGTGAGCGCCTCGAGCACGCGGACGGCCCGGTCGACGGCGTCGCCGCCCCGCGCGTCCACCGTGTTGCCCATGACCTTCACCGCGGCCCGCAGCAGCGGGGGTGCGGCCATCCCGGCGCCCAGCGCCGCCTTCATCACCCGCGGATCGCCGATCAGGCGGGCGAACCGGGCGCCGAGGGCGAAGTGGCGGCCCCACAGGTGCTGGGTGATCACCGGGTAACGGGACAGGATCGCGTCCGCGGCGCCGTCGGTCCCGGCCGCGTGCGCCTGCACGGCCAGGTCCGCGGCGAGGCGGGCCGCCTCCATCGCGAACCCGATGCCCTCGCCGTTGAACGGGGAGACCATGCCGGCCGCGTCGCCCACCAGGAGCATGCCCGGCACGTGCTGCGGGGTGCGGTTGAACGCCATCGGCAGGGCCGCGCCGAGGATCCGCGAGGTGCGCGTCTGCTCGGCGATCCCCCAGTCCGCGGTGAGCGCCCCGGTCCAGGACTTCAGCAGCCCGCGGTAGTCCAGCTTCCCGAACTGCGGGGAGGTGTCCAGGATGCCCAGGCCCACGTTCACGGTGCCGTCCGCGAGCGGGAACAGCCAGCCGTAGCCGGGCAGCGGGTTGCCCTCGGCATCCGGCAGGCGCAGCCAGGACTCCATCCACTCCCCCCGGTCGCCGGGCGGGGCGGGGATCGCCCCGTCGACGGCGGCGCCGGCGGTGTAGTAGGCCCGCACGGCCACGCCCATGGGCCGGTCCTCGCGGCGGTGCAGGCCCGCGGAGACGGCGGCGCGGGCGGAGACGCCGTCGCACGCGAGCACGATCGGTGCGGTGAAGCGGGCGGTCTCCCCGGTCTTGCGGCCGTTCGGCGCGATCAGCTCCGCGTCCAGCCCGACCACGCGTCCGGCCTCGTCCCGCACGACGCCGGTGACGGCGTGCCGCTCGCGGACCTCGGCGCCGCGGGTGCGCGCCAGGTCCGCCAGGAGGGCGTCGAAATCGCGTCGGGTGCGCGTGAGCGCGTAGTCCGGCCACGTCTGGGTGGGCGCCCACGGCACGTCCACGCTGCGCTCGCCCGCGCGCAGCCGCAGGCCGCGGATGACGCGCCAGCCGCCGTCGTCGCCGGGCTCACCCCGGTGGGGCACGCCGAGCAGCTGCAGCTCCCGGACCGCCTGCGGGGTCAGGCCGTCGCCGCAGACCTTCTCACGCGGGTGCGCGGTCTTCTCGAGCACCACCACGTCCAGCCCCGCCGCGGCGAGGTGGGCGGCGGCGGTGGCGCCGGCGGGGCCGCAGCCGGAGATCAGCACGTCGGCACGGCGCACGACGGCGGGGGTCGAGGCGGGCGCGGGCGACGTCGGCGTGCCGGTCACTGGGGGGCCTCCTCGGCGGCGAGCTCGGCGGTGGGCGGGGCGGGGGCCGGGCCGGCGTCCGGCGCGGGGTCCGGGACGGGGCACGCGGGCGGGAACGTGGCGCGCACCGCCGCGGCCAGGGCGGCGGCGACGCGCGGGCGGTCGGCGCGGTCGCAGCGGACCTCGAGCAGACGCCGGCCGCGCACCGGGTCGGACAGGGCCCGGACGAGGTCGACGCGGTCGGTGACCCGCGTGTGCGGGAGGCCGTACGCGGCGGCCAGGGCGGCCAGGTCCACGCCGTGCGGGGTGCCGAAGAGCCGTTCGACGGGGTCCGCCATGCCGGGCGCCTCGGCCACGGCCCCGTGTTCGAGGCTCGCGAAGATCGCCCCGCCGTCGTCGTTGACGACCACGAGGTCGAGGTCCGGCTCGGTCTCGGTGGGGCCCACGAGCAGGCCGCCCGCCTCGTGCAGGGCGGTGAGGTCGCCGAGCAGGGCCACGGTCCGCCGTCCGCGCGCCAGTGCGACGCCCGCGGCCGTGGAGACGGTCCCGTCGATCCCGGCGAGCCCGCGGTTGGCGTACACCTCCGCGTCCGGCGCCGAGGGGGGCCGCCAGGTCAGGTCCACGTCCCGGATCACCGAGGACGAGCCCAGCACGAGCGGACCCCGGACCATGGCGGCGCTCACGTGCGCCACCGTCTGCGGGCTGAGCCGGTCGCCGGCGTCGGTGGTGACGAGCGCGTCCTCCACGGCGGCCTGGGCGCGCATCGAGGCGTGCTGCCACGCGGCGAGCCAGCCGGGCTCGCCCTGCCCGGCGAAGGCGGCGAGCTCCTCGAGGGTCTCCACGGGCGTCTCCCGGCGCCGGCCCGGCTCGAACCATGGTGCGGGCTCGGGGGCGTGCAGGGCCGTGGCGACGTCGGGGCGGGCCAGCAGGGCGTTGACCGTCCGGGTGAGCGTGGGCCGGCCGAACAGCACGACCCGTTCGATGCGGGCGGCAAGGGGGTGTGCGTCCGCGTCGCGCCCGCCGGCCGCGCCCAGCAGGAGCGGATAGGCGGCGATGGCGTTGGCGGAGAACCGCGCGTTCGACGACGGCTCGGCCAGCAGGGGCAGGCCCAGGGACAGCGCGAAGGCCGCGGCCACGGGGCCGGCGCCGTGGCAGGCCAGCACGACGGTGCGCCGCTGGTCCAGGCGGGCGACGTCCAGCTCGGGCAGCCCCGAGAGCACCGCCCCGGGCGCCCGGTAGGCCGACGCGGCGGCGGCCGGGCTCGCGCCGGTCGGGGCGACGGCCGGAGCAGGGGTGTGCGGCGCCGCGGCGGCGCCCATGGCGGCCGCCTCCTCAGGACTCGGCACGAGCGGGTCGCGGAAGTGCAGGTTCAGGTGGACCGGCCCGGCCGGGGCCTCTGCCATCGTCACCGGACCGGGCGCGCCGTCGTCGGAACCGGCCTCGGCGACGACCCCCTCGGCCGCCAGCAGGGCCCGGCGCACGGTGGCCCGCACGTGGCGCAGATGCTGCTCGGCATCCACGCCGTCGGCGGCGTCGCAGCCGAGGGAGGCGGCATGGCGGACGTGCGTGCCGAACACGCCCCTCTGGTCCGTGGTCTGGTTCGCGCCGGTGCCGTGCAGCTCGGGCGGACGATCCGCGGTCAGCGCGATCACGCGCGTGCCGGCGTGGATGGACTCCATCAGGGCGGGCAGCAGGTTCCCGACGGCGGTGCCCGAGGTGGTCAGCACGCCCACCGGGCGCCCCGAGGCCAGCGAGAGCCCGTGGGCGAGGAAGCCGGCCGAGCGCTCGTCCACCCGCACGTGCAGGCGGACCTCGCCGGCGCGCTCGAGGGCCGCGAGCGCGTAAGCCAGCGGGGCGGAGCGGGAGCCGGGGCAGACCACCGCGTCCCGCATGCCGGCGTCGATCAGGGCGGTGGCGACGGCGCGCGCCACGGAGAGGGAGTCGACGGAGGTCATGGTGGCCACCAGTCTAGGTGTTGTGGGGCATGAGGTTCTTGACATGGGTGCCGGGCTGAGATGAGACG
>NZ_JALJRI010000055.1:0-2736 GCF_024519795.1 Micrococcus sp. Mcc89
CGTCAGCGGGTCATTCCCTGGCCACCTATGGGCAGCTTTTCATGGCCGCTTACAGTCAGTATGCGCCCCTGCAGCAGTAGCGCGGACGGGTGGCCAGGTATGACGAGTGCACGATCATCTACCGGGCCGCCGAGCGCCTGACCACTGGGGTCACATGGTTGAAGCTGGTGTCAGACACGCCCTGGGCGCGCCCGGCGCCGTAGTTCTGCTCCGCATGCTGCCCACCTCTTCGAGGCCGATAGAGGAGCGGGAACGGACTGAGGGTGTCATCAACACCCGCACCATTCCCATCCCTTGATCAGCGCGCTCGAGAGAGCCTCAGCGTCCTAGACGCATGCCGTCGTGCTCCAGGGCCGCCAGCACACGCTCGATGAAGACGGGAGCAAGAGTCTCTACATACGTTGGGGTGAGGTGGTTGTCGTCCCAGTACACATGGACGTTGCCCACCGTGGGCTGGCACTGACGGTCCGGGCAGATCATGTCGTTCAGCTGCACCTGCGCGATGCGGGGATGAGCATCGGCCAATCCGGCCAGGGGGCTGGTGTTCGGATCGAGTACGGCATGCGTCCAGCGGCACGTCACCGCATCGACCCCGTGCATCGTTCCGCAGGTCGTGGGCGATCCGGCCGCAAACCGGGGGTTGTCCCGGAGCGCGAGGACATGGGCACCCGTCCCCGCAATCTCCTCCATCCGCCCGGTCATCCCCGGGGTGAGCATCTCCTCGTCCTCGTAGGTGCTGCGTGTGCCCTGCATGAAGACGACGTCCGGGCGCACATGCTCCACGACCAGGTTGAGGTCTGCCAGGAAGTCCGGGCACTTCGGGGAGTCGTCCACCTGCTCCTCCATCGGCGCTACCAGGCAGCTGCCCCGCGTATAGCTGACGACCTCCAGCCGTCTCTCCTCACCGAGGCGCCGGAGAGCGGGGGACCACTGCATCACGTGGCTGTTGCCGGCCATCAGCACGACGCCGGCCGGATCTGCTTGTGGGACGAGGACATGGCACGACTCGGCTCCGACCTCGGTCAACTGTGCTTCCAGGGCGGGGTCGCACTCCTCGGGGTACTCGGGGAAGGGGTACCGTCCCTCCACCACGGGCAGAACAGGGGCACCGGGGTCTCCAGCTGGCTCGTAGTCGGGGCGCAGGACGGCGGCGCCCGGGTTGTTCCGGTCGGCCGCCTCGAGGACTCGTGCGGACTCCGCTGCCTCGGCGCCGCGCCACAGGGTCACCGGCGCCACAACGAGAGCGGCGCAGGCCCCCAGTACGACGGCGGACCGCCAGGCGGCCGTCTGGGGCCAGCCCCACGCCCGCAGCGGACGCTCCACGCGCGCCGAGAGGAGGATGGCCGTGCCGAGGGAGACAAGGACGAGAGCAACGCCCGCGGCTGCGCCGGGCTTCTGCGATCCTGTGAGGACGGAGTAGGTGATGAGCAGCGGCCAGTGAACGAGGTAAAGGGCGTAGGCGGAGTCACCCAAGCGGGTGAGGGGCCGGGAGGCCAGTATCCGGTCCACACCGAAATGGGAGCCGCTGGTGCCCGCGACGATCACAGCAGTGGCCGACATCAGCGGCCACAGCGCGATCCAGCCGGGGAAGGCGCCCTGGACGTCCACCACGACGCCGACGGCGATCATGCTCGCGAGCCCTGCCCAGCCGAGGAACACCCGTGTGCGCCGTCCCAGGTGAAGGAATGGAAGGGCAAGCGCGAGGAGGGAACCGAGGGCGAACTCCCATAGGCGCGCCCGGGTGTCGAAGTACGTGAACGCCTGGTTCTGGGAGGTCTGGGTCACCGACCACAGCAGGGACACGACGAACACCGAGGCGAACGCAGTCGTGAGGACGGCTCGGGGCCGCGCCCCGGTGCGGCGGGCCACCAGGGCTGAGACAAGGAAGAGGAGCGGCCACAGGATGAACACCTGCCCCTGGACCGACAGCGACCAGAAATGCTGGAAGGGGGACAGCGAGGTGTTGTCGGCGGCGTAGTAGTCGACGGCATTGAACGCCAGGGCCCAGTTTTCCACGTAGAGGGCCGACGCCAGCGCCTCCGTCCGCCACGAAGCACGGTCGGCCAGCGGATACACCGTGGCCACGGCAACCAGGGTGGTCAAGATCGTCAGCACCGCCATGGGCATGAGGCGCGTGAAGACGTGAAGCCAGTAGCGCCCCACCGCGAGGGGCCTTCCGGACTCCATCTTGCGGGTGAAGGAGCCTGTCAGGAAGAAAGCCGAGATGAACAGGAAGATGTCGACGCCGCCCGACACCCTGTCCGTGAAGATGTGGAACACCACCACCAGGAGGACTGCGACCGCGCGCAAGCCCTGGATCTCCGGTCGCCAGTCCGCCTGCCTTCGGGCCACCACAGGAGTCGAATCGGGCCCATCAGCCGCGTGTCGGGGGCGGTAGCCGCGGGGATAGACGGACGGATTGGTCATGGTGGCCTCGGCAGTGTCAGAGGGATGGGAAGGCAAACGGCAACATCATGCCTGAGGGTGGTTCTTTCGAACGGGAAGCTGACCAGCGGATTGAGGCTCGTGGCCCAGCCCTCACGTCGCACAACGGCGCCCGCACCCTCGCGCGGTAGGGAGCGGGCGCCGTCGTGGGGGCGAAAGGGAACGCCTCAGGCGTCGTCGGCCTCCCCGGACTACTGCTCACTGAAGCGCCCTGGGTTCCGTTCCGAGGTCAGGATGCAACGGGCGCTGAATCCTGATCGTGAGTGTAAGCCGCCTCAACCTCTGCGGGAG
>NZ_JALJRI010000056.1:0-605 GCF_024519795.1 Micrococcus sp. Mcc89
CATGTCCCCAGGGTCTCAGCTGACTCGTGCATCTATTCTCAGACACGCCCTAGCCCCGTTCTTCGCCGCATGCGGCAGGATGCAGACATGACGACCGCTCCCGAACAGACCCTGGCCCAGCTGCGCGAGTTCATCGCCGAACGTGGCTGGGCCCGGTTCCACACCCCGGCCAGCCTCGCCAAGTCCATCAGCATCGAGGCCGCGGAGCTGCTCGAGCACTTCCAGTGGGCGGAGGACGGCGCGGACATGGACGAGGTGCAGGACGAGCTGGCGGACGTGCTGACCTACGCGTTCATGTTCGCGGACCACATGGGCTGGGACGTGGATGAGATCATCCAGGCCAAGCTGGTGAAGACGCGGATCAAGCACCCGGTGCCGACAGGCGGGGACGAGGAGGCGACGTCGTCATGACCGACCACAACCCCGGGTACACGTTGGAGCGCCTGCCGTTCAGGGGCGCCCTTCCCCCCGAGCAGGAGAAGAACGCGCGCATGCGGGACTGGCCCGCTGTGTACGTGATCGACAATGAGAAGCAGGTCTACGTCGGCGAGGGGCGTGTCAGATGGTCTGTGTAAGCCGTACCGAGAGGAACGGTAAGAATCATG
>NZ_JALJRI010000057.1:0-267 GCF_024519795.1 Micrococcus sp. Mcc89
CTCGAAAGGACATCACCACGATGACCGCTCCACACATTGTCGACCCTGAACGCCTTCTGCGCGAAGCTCTCGGGGAGGCCTCTCCCGATCTGTTGCGCCACCTGCTGCAGACCGTGATCAACGCCCTGCTCTCCGCCGACGCGGACGCGGTCTGCGGCGCCGAGTACGGCCAGGCCTCCCAGAGCCGTACCGCACAACGCAACGGCTACCGGCACCGACCCCTGGACACCCGCGCCGGCACGATCGATGTGGCCATCCCCAAACTCC
>NZ_JALJRI010000058.1:0-13391 GCF_024519795.1 Micrococcus sp. Mcc89
GCTCCACCGGCCTCGTTGGCCCCGGCCCGAGTCAACAACGTCATGACCTCTTACACCTAGGGCGCGCCCCGGACGCGACAGCGGCCCGCGGCCCCGGGGCTGCGCCGCTGCGCCGCCGGGATCAACCATTCGGTTGACCGGGTCCAGCCGCCGCGGGCGATGTGCCGACCCCTCCCCGCGCGAGACCGTGGAGGCAATCTCAGGACAGACCTCTCCCAGGAAAGGACGCGACCCGTGTTCCTCGCACTCCGCGACCTCCGCTTCGCCACCGGACGGTTCGCCCTCATGGGCTCCGTGGTGGCCCTCATCAGCCTGCTGCTCGTCATGCTCTCCGGCCTCACGGCCGGCCTGGGCGGGCAGAACACCGCCGCGATCGACCGCCTCGGCGAGCAGGGCGTGCAGCGTCTGGTCTTCGGCGGCGCGGCGGGCCAGGAGCCCACCGCGTCGTTCACCCAGTCCGAGTTCACCGTGGCCCAGCGCGACGCGTGGGCGGCCACGGACGGCGTGGCCTCCGTCGAGCCGCTCGGTGTGAGCCAGGGCCGGGCCATCGGCCTCGAGCACCCCGTGGACACGGACCCGCAGGGCCGCGCGGACGTGTCCGGCGAGCCCACCACCGGCGTGGCCACCACCGCGTTCATCGGTCTCACCCCGGGCGGCTCCGACGCGCCGGCCGGCGTCGAGCCCGGGCAGATCGTGCTCAGCCAGGACGTGGCCGACTCCCTCCACGCGCAGGAGGGTGACGCCGTCGCGGTCTCCGGCTTCGTCTACACCGTGGCCGACGTCGTGCCGACCGAGTACTACTCCCACTCCCCCGTGACGTGGCTGGCGCTCGAGGACTGGAACGCCATCTCGCACACCGCCGACGACGCGGTGCTCGGCACCGCCGGCCTGGTGCGCTTCGACGCCGGCGCCGACGTCGACGCCGTGGCCGCCGCCGGTGACGACGCCGCGGGCACCGTCGCCGAGACCGTGAAGGGCTCCTACGCCGCCCTGCCCAGCTACCGGTCCGAGAACGGCTCCCTGATGACCATGCAGGGCTTCCTGTACGGCATCTCGGCGCTCGTGGTGATCGCGTTCCTGTCCATCTGGACGGTGCAGCGCACCCGCGACATCGCGGTGCTCAAGGCCCTCGGCGGCTCGAACGGCTGGGTGCTGAAGGACTCGCTCGCGCAGGCCGCGTTCGTGCTCGTCGGGGGCGTGGCCGTGGGCACCGGGCTGGCCGCCGTGGTCGGCGCGTTCGCGGGGCGGGCCGTCCCGTTCGAGCTCTCGTGGGCCACCACCGCGGTGCCCGCCGCCGGGGTCCTCGTGCTCGGCATGCTCGCCGCCGTCGTCGCGGTCTACCGCGTCACCCGGATCGACCCGCTGGTCGCCCTCGGCGGCAACTGACCGCCCCGACGACGGCGCCGCCCGGCGCCGTCGTCCCCCTCGGCTCCGCCTCGCCCCCGCCTGGAGAAAGGACCTCCCCATGACCACCCTCACCGCCCCGCAGGCCGACCTCGACGCCCTCCGCACCCCGGCCGCCGCGGCCGCCCACCGCGTCGCCGGCGAGCGCCCCGCCGCCGCGGCCGACGCCACCCCCGCGCTGTCCGTGCGCGACCTCGTGCTGGAGTACCCGGACGGCGAGCGCGGCGTGCTGCGCGCCCTGGACGAGGTGAGCCTGGACCTGCTCCCCGGCACGTTCACCGCGATGGTCGGCCCGTCCGGCTCGGGCAAGTCCTCCCTGCTGGCGGTGGCCGCGGGCCTGGTGACGCCCACCTCCGGCTGCGTGTCCGTGGCCGGCCGCGAGATGGCCGGGCTGTCCCGGAAGGAGCGCACCGCGCTGCGCGGCCAGGAGATCGGCATGATCTTCCAGCAGCCCAACCTCATCCCGTCCCTCACGGCGGCCGAGCAGCTGGAGCTGACCGTGCACCTGGACCGTGACGCCACCCGCGCCGACCGCAGGGCCGCCAAGGCGCGGGCCCTGGAGCTGCTCGAGCGTGTGGACCTGGCCGACCAGGCCGGCAAGCGCCCGCACCAGCTCTCGGGCGGTCAGCGGCAGCGCGTGAACATCGTGCGCGCGCTGATGGCCTCGCCGACGCTGCTGCTCGTGGACGAGCCCACCTCCGCGCTGGACCGCGAGCGCTCGGCCGCCGTCGTGGACCTGCTGGGCACGCTGACCCGCGAGGAGCAGGTGGCGACGCTCATGGTCACGCACGACCACGAGTTCCTCTCCGCCACGGACCGCACCCTGACCATGGTGGACGGGCGGCTCTCCGCGGAGTGAGCCGGTGATGCCGCCGGACCTGACCCGGCCCACCGGCCCCGGACGCCCGGCGCGTCTGGGGCCCTCGCTACCCTGGACCGCATGACCCACGCCACCGTCGCCCCCGCGGGCGAGACCTTCGCCCTGTCCGACGCCGTCGAGCTCGTGGAGACCGTCCGCAACGGCTTCGTCGAGTCCCGCACGGCGGGCGCCGCGGTCGTGACCGGCCCCGACGGGCGGGTGCTGGCCGGGCTCGGCCCCGCAGACGCGCTGATCTACCCGCGCTCCACGCTGAAGCCGTTCCAGGCCATCGCGTCGCTGCGCCACGGGGCGGCGCTGGCAGGTGAGGCCCTGTCCATCGCGTGCGGCTCGCACCGGGGCACGCTCCGGCACCAGGCGCTGGCCGAGCGCATGCTCGCGGACGCCGGCCTCGACGCGTCCGCCCTGCGGTGTCCGCCGGCCTGGCCCGCGGACACCTCCGAGGTCGTGGCCCAGGTCCGCCGCGACGGCGAGGCCGCCGCCGCGACCCCGCTGGCCTTCAACTGCTCCGGCAAGCACGCCGGCTTCCTCGCGGCCTGCGCGGCATCCGGGCACGACGTCGCCACGTACCTCGACCCGGCGCACCCCCTGCAGCGCGAGGTGGACGCGGTGATCGCCGAATACTGCGGCGAGCCGGTGGCCCACACCGGTGTGGACGGCTGCGGCGCCCCCGCCGCCGTCATCTCGCTGGCGGGCCTGGCCCGCGGCATCGGGCGGGTCGCCGCGGCACCCGGCCGCGCCGACGCGGACCCGCACGCGGCCGCCGTCGCCACCGCGATGCTCGAGCACCCGTGGGCCGTCCACGGGGAGACGAGCTCCAACACCGTGGTGATGCGCGAGCTCGGCCTGCTCGCCAAGGCGGGCGCGGACGGCGTCCTCGTCATGGCCGCGCCGGACGGCACGGCCGTGGCCGTCAAGGCGCTCGACGGCGGCACGCGGGCCGGCGACCTGGTCGCGCTCGCGCTGCTGGCCCGGTTCGCCCCGGACCACGTGGACCGGGCGACGCTGCCGGGCGTGCTGGCCGCCGTCGTGCCCCCGGTGCTCGGCCGGGGTGAGCCGGTCGGTGAGATCCGCCTGGCCGCGCCGGTGCGGGACCTCGTGGGGGACGTCCTGCCGGCCTTCGAGGCGCGGGCGTGACCACCGGCTCCGTGCCCCGCCGCCGGGTGCCTGTCGTCGAGGGCCACGCGGCGCTGCTGGCGTGGGCACGCGCCCACGAGGAGGACCCCGCGGCGGCCGCCGCGCTGCCGCGCCCCACGCGGGCCATGGCGGTGCGCTTCGCGCTCGAGGAGCTGGCGACCCGCGTGCCCGGGAACTCGGTGGAGGTGCGCGTGCCGCCCTTCGGCGTCGCCCAGTGCCTCCCCGGGCCCCGGCACACCCGCGGCACCCCGCCGAACGTCGTGGAGATGGACGCCGTGACATGGCTGTCCCTGGCGACGGGACTGACGTCCTGGGAAGAGGCGACGGCGGCCGGCGGCGTGCGCGCCTCGGGCGTGCGGGCCGACCTCGGCGCGCATCTGCCGCTCGTGCGGCCGTGAGCGAGCGGTGTCCGGCAGTCCTCTCGGCGACACCGACCGTTCGAACGTCGGCACCGTTCCTCGTCGCGGGATGCAGCTCTGCCGATCCCGCCGCGGGCACGCGCGACTGGCCCCAGCGGCCGACTCGATAGACTGGCGCGCATGACCTCCGCCCCCGAGCCGACCCCCGATCAGCGCGCCTACACCGTCCGTCGCGCCCCGCGGCTGACCGCGGTGCTCGCGGTGGCGCTCGCGCTCGGCCTGCTGATCGCACTCGTGATCACCACCGCGGTCCACGCCTCCCCCACCCCGCCCGCGGACCCGTACTCCGGCATCCCGCTCTCCTTCTCGGAGACGTTCGGCTTCGCATCGCTGCTGAGCATGCTCGGCACGAGCGTGCTCGGGCTGCTCGTGTGGCTGCTGCTGGACCGCCGCTCCCGGTCGACCGCGCGCACCGTGGTCCTCGAGCGCACCGACGACCCGGCCGTGGCGGACGTCCGCCTGGACCGTGTGGACGCGGGTGCCCCGCCCGCCCGCACCACCCCCACCGAAAGGACCCCCGAGCAGTGATCGCACCGCGCACCCGACGAGGCGACGGCCGCCTGACCGCCGCCCTCGACCCCCAGGACCAGGGGCCGCAGGACGAATGCGGCGTGTTCGGCGTGTGGGCGCCGGGCGAGGAGGTCGCGAAACTGGCCTACTACGGCCTGTACGCCCTCCAGCACCGCGGCCAGGAGTCCGCGGGCATCGCCGTCTCGGACGGCGGGCGCATCGCCGTCTACAAGGACATCGGCCTGGTCTCCCAGGTGTTCGACGAGGCCACCCTGACCGCACTGAGCGGCCACATCGCCGTCGGCCACTGCCGCTACTCCACCACCGGCGTGAACAAGTGGGCCAACGCCCAGCCCACCCTGGGCGCCACCGCCGACGACGGCACGGTCGCCCTGGCGCACAACGGCAACCTCGTGAACTCCGCCGAGCTGCTGCGCATGGTGCACGCCGCGGACGGACGCCACACCCACGGTGAGATGAAGCAGGGCAACACCACGGACACCGCCCTGGTCACGGCCCTGCTGCACGGCACCCCCGGGGACCGCCTCGAGGAGACCGCCCTCGAGCTGCTGCCGAAGATCCGCGGCGCCTACTGCTTCGTGTTCATGGACGAGCACACCCTCTACGCCGCCCGCGACCCGCAGGGCGTGCGCCCGCTCGTGCTCGGCCGCCTCGAGCGGGGCTGGGTGGTGGCCTCCGAGCAGTCGGCCCTCGCCACCGTCGGCGCCTCCTTCATTCGGGAGGTCGAGCCCGGCGAGATGATCGCGATCGACGAGGAGGGCATCCGCTCCACCCGCTTCGCCGAGTCCAAGCCGGCCGGCTGCGTGTTCGAGTACGTCTACCTCGCCCGGCCGGACGCCACGATCGCCGGGCGCTCCGTGTACGAGTCCCGCGTGGAGATGGGCCGCCGCCTCGCGCTCGAGCAGCCGGTCGAGGCCGACGTCGTGATCCCCGTGCCCGAGTCCGGCACGCCCGCCGCCGTGGGCTACGCGGACGCCTCGGGCCTGCCGTTCCGCCAGGGGTTCGTGAAGAACGCGTACGTGGGCCGCACCTTCATCCAGCCGTCCCAGACGCTGCGCCAGCTCGGCATCCGCCTCAAGCTCAACGTCGAGTCCACCGTGGTGGCCGGCAAGCGCGTCGTGGTGGTGGACGACTCGATCGTGCGGGGCAACACCCAGCGCGCCGTCGTGCGGATGCTCAAGGAGGCCGGCGCCGCCGAGGTGCACGTGAAGATCTCCTCCCCGCCCGTGAAGTGGCCCTGCTTCTACGGCATCGACTTCGCCACCCGCGCCGAGCTCATCGCCAACGGCGCCGCGGTGGACCAGATCGCCGCGTCCATCGGCGCCGACTCGCTGGCCTACATCAGCGAGGACGGCATGATCGAGGCCACCGGGCAGCCGCGCGAGCGCCTGTGCACCGCCTGCTTCACCGGCGACTACCCGATCCCGCTGGCCGACGAGGGCGAGCGCGGCAAGGGCCTGCTGGAGCCGGTCGCCGTGTCGCCCGCGTCCACCGTGGTGCTGGACGAGGGCGGCGAGACCACCACCGTGACCGCCACGGGCTGCGAGCCCGGCCCGGACGCCGACGACGAGAAGCTGCTCACCGAGACGGACAGGACCCCGCTGTGACCCCGAACCAGACCCCCTCCTCCGCCGCCCCGATCACCTACGCCTCGGCCGGCGTCGACGTGGAGGCCGGCGACCGCGCCGTCGAGCTGATGAAGGACGCCGTGAAGGCCACCCACACCCCCGAGGTCATGGGCGGCATCGGCGGCTTCGCCGGCATGTGGGACGCCTCCGCGCTGCTGCAGTACCGCAAGCCGCTGCTGACCACGTCCACGGACGGCGTCGGCACCAAGGTGGCGATCGCACAGGCGATGGACAAGCACGACACCATCGGCCAGGACCTCGTGGGCATGGTCGTGGACGACATCGTGGTGGTCGGCGCCCAGCCCCTGTTCATGACCGACTACATCGCGTGCGGCAAGGTCGTGCCCGAGCGCATCGCGGACATCGTGCGCGGCGTGGCCGAGGGCTGCCGCCTGGCCGACACCGCGCTCGTGGGCGGCGAGACCGCCGAGCACCCGGGCCTGCTGGCCGTGGACGAGTACGACGTGGCGGGCGCGGCCACCGGCGTGGTCGAGGCGGACATGGTCCTGGGCGCGGAGCGGGTGCAGTCCGGCGACGTCGTGATCGGCATGGCCTCCTCCGGCATCCACTCGAATGGCTACTCGCTCGTGCGCCGGGTGGTGAACGCCGCGGGCTGGTCCCTCGACCGCGAGGTCACCGAGCTCGGCTGCACCCTCGGCGAGGAGCTGCTCGTGCCGACCCGCATCTACTCCCGCGCCTGCCTCGACCTGGTGCAGCGCCTCAACGGCCACGACGGCGGCTCGGACCTGCCGGTGCGCGCGTTCAGCCACGTGACCGGCGGCGGCCTGGCCGCGAACCTGGCGCGCGTGCTCCCGCAGGGCCTCATGGCGACCGTCGAGCGCGACACCTGGTCCCTGCCGCCCGTGTTCCGCCTGGTGGGCGAGCTCGGCCGCGTTCCGCAGTCCGACCTCGAGCGCACCCTCAACCTCGGCGTGGGCATGGTGGCCGTGGTGGACCCGGAGGTGGCCGCGACGTCGATCTCCGTGCTCGTGGACGCCGGCATCGACGCGTGGGAGATGGGCACCATCGGCGCCCTCACCGACGACGCGGCGGCCGCAGGCCTGGACTTCGTGCAGGGCGCCAAGGGCGTCGACGGCGGCGCCGTGCTGATGCGCGGCCAGTACGCCGCCTGACCCCCCGGGGGCGTTTTCGTTCGGGAAACGGCGGCCTCCGGGGTGTTTTCGTTCGGGAAACGGCGGGCACCGGAGCGTTTTCGTTCGGGAAACGGCGGTTCACGACGCGAAGATCCGCCCGCCGAGCCGGGCCCGGTGCGCCCGCACCTCGGTGACGACGCGCCGGAAGTCGTCCCGCGCGTCGTCCACCGTGGCCCAGATCTGCGTCCAGCCCGCGCGCGCCCATCCCTCGTCTCGCCACGAGTCCACCGCGAGCTGTGCAGGATCGAGGTGGTGACCGCCGTCGTAGTGGACCACCAAGCGCCACTGCCGCCACCCCAGATCCGCGTCCGGTGACCGGGCCCGGCCCGGGTGCAGCACCAGCTGGAGCTCCGGCTCGGGCAGGCCGGCGTGGAGCAGGGCCAGTCGCAGGGCTGTCTCCTGCGGGGAATCCGCGCCCACCCGCACCAGCTCGAGTGCGGCACGGGCGGTGCGCACTCCCTTGAACCGTCCGGCACGCAGGAGCGCGGACCGCAGGGCCGCCGTCGTGGTCCGTGGTGAGCGACGCCCCTCCGGCGACCACGGCCGATGGATGAGGGCGTCCCCGGCCGCCACGACGGGCTCGAGCATGCCTGGACGAAGCAGCGCGGCCAGATCCGCCCAGGATCGCTCCAGGCTCGTCAGGCGGATCCCGTGGAGGGCTGTGACGTCCGCGGCTGGGACGAGGCGGGCATGCGAGGTGATCTCTGGGCGGATGCTCGCCCCGCGCGGGTGTGGCCGTGACACGTGCACCGTGCCGTCCTCCGCCAGGAACGGCGGCAGCGGCACGCGGTGCAGGAGCAGCGCTGTGAGGTGGGAGGCCACTCCCCCGCTCGCCTCCACGATCGCGGCCGTCTCCTCCGGCGCGAAGGGAGCGGGCGCCTCGGCGTAGCCGAGATCCGCCCACGAGCCGAGGTGGTCAGACCGGAGCCGATGGACCCCATGCGTCACGCGCCGCACGTCACCGCCGCGGACCAGTCGCTCCGAGACCCCGGCCGCGCGCAGGTCGCCACGGGTGAACGGCCGGCCGGTCTCGACGATGTCCGGCAGGGGCAGGGAAGACGTGGCCATGCCCGTGACGATGGCTCAACCCGGCCTATCCCGCCCGCTCAGGAGCACCCACCGTGGACGACGACGCCGGCGGCGCCACCTGTGCAGGAGTCGTGCGTGGCCCCGGGCCACCCGGTGTCCACACCCCCGGCGCCCGCCGTTTCCCGAACGAAAACACCCCGGCGCCCGCCGTTTCCCGCACGAAAACGTGGGTGGGGGTCAGAGGCGGGCGTCGAGCCAGGCCAGCGCGTCGGCGACCGGGGCGCGCCAGCGCCAGCGGGCCTTGGCGTCGGCGCGGGTGGGGCCGAGGTTGATCAGCCCCGTCTCATGCCCGGCCCGCTCGGCCCGCAGCACGAACCGGTAGCCGCTCATCACGGCCAGCGAGGTGCCGACGGCGAGCACCGTGCCGCCGTCGTCGGCCATCGCCTCCGCGGCCGCGCGCCGCGCCGCGGGCACGGACTCGCCGAAGTACACGACGTCCGGCTTGAGCTTCACGGAGCCGCACACCCGGCAGCCGACCATCGTGAACTCCTCCACCCAGTGCTGGTCGAGGGAGACGTCCCCGTCGGGGTTCACGGCGTCCGGGTCGATCGCCACGCGCTCGAGGTAGCCCGGATTGGCGGCCTCGAGCCGCAGGTCCAGGTCACGGCGGGACTCGGTGGCCCCGCAGTTCAGGCAGGCCACGCGCGCCAGGTCCCCGTGGAGCTCGATCAGCCGGTCCTCCGGCATCCCCGCCGCGCGTCCGGCCTCGGCGTGCAGCCCGTCCACGTTCTGGGTCAGGACGCCGGCGATCCGCCCCTCGGCCGCCCAGCGCGCGAGGATGCGGTGCGCCTCGTTCGGGCGGGCCTGGTCCATGCGGCGCCAGCCCACGAACGAGCGCGCCCAGTAGCGGTGGCGGGCGGCCGGGTCGTCCCGGAACTCCTGGTACGTCATCGGCCGGTGGCGGTGCAGGGACCCGTTTGGCCCCCGGTAGTCCGGGATGCCGGAGTCCGTGGACACGCCGGCCCCGGTGATCACGAGCGGGCGGGACTCCTCCATCAGACGCAGCAGACCCCGAGACGCCGTCTCGGGGTCCTGCAGCGGTGCTGTCTCATCCACCACCCTGGCGATCGACCGCAGGGCGGCCTGATACCCGTCCAGGGCCGGATGCCGTGCGGGCGTCATCGCGCCCGCGCGTCGTCGTCCTCGTCCTCCGCGTAGAGGTCCGCGTACGGATCCTCGTACTCGGGCTCCTGGTCCTGCTCCGGGCCGCGCGTGCGTCCGCCCGTGAGCTCTCGCTCCAGTGCCGAGAGGTCTGTTCCGGGAGAGAAGTACTTCATCTCCCGTGCCTGCTTCGTGGCCTTCGCCTTCTGACGGCCGCGCCCCATGAGCGTGACCCCCTTCGCATCTCTCGCCGCCTCGGATCTGTGGCGCACAGGGGCCCGCCGAGGTCTTCACTGGTCAATATGGTTCGTGCGGACAAGGATACATGACCCGCCGGACGGCCTGTGGACGACGACGACCGGCCCGGTCCGGCGGGGCGTGCAGTGGCGCCGGGCGCGGCGCGGGCGGCCGCGACACGGGCGGCATCCGGCTGGACGGGCGTGACACACACCCTGTACGGACGCTGGACGACCGGCTAGGTTGCGTACGTCACACCCACTCCGACGATGAGGATGCCCATGCGCCGCACCCCCACCCTGCTGGCCGCCGCCACCCTGGCCGCCACGCTGACCGCCGCCCCCGTCTCACTCGCCGCCCCGGCCGCCCCGGCCGCCCCGGCGAAGGCCAGCGCCGCCACCGCGCAGACCGCCGACCGGGGCCTGGGCCCCGGCCAGAACCGTGCCGGCGGCAACCCGAACTCACCGGAGAAGCTGGTCCGATCCATCTCCTCGGACCACCTCCGCCAGGACATCGAGGCGTTCGCGGCCATCGCGGACGAGCACGGCAACCGCGCCGCGGGCACGCCGGGCTTCCAGGCCTCGCTCGACTACGCCGTGGGCGAGCTCGAGGAGGCCGGCTACGACGTCGAGCTCCAGGAGTTCGAGATCACCTACACCGAGACCCTGCGGGACCGGCTTCAGCAAACCGGACCCGTCCAGCGCGACCTCGAGCACACCGTCTTCACGTCCTCGCCGTCGGCGCAGGTCACCGACGCCCCGCTCGCCGCCCCCGCCGGCGCCGCCACCGGCTGCGCCGACGCGGACTGGGCCGGCGCGGACCTGACCGGCAGCGTCGCCCTGGTCTCCCGGGGCGACTGCACCTTCGCCCAGAAGTCCCAGGTCGCGGCCGCCTCGGGCGCCGAGGCCGTCATCATCTACAACAACGCCGAGGGCGCGCTGAACGGCACCCTGGGCGCCGCGCCGGGCGACGTCGTCGGGACCGTGGGCGTGACCCGCGAGCTGGGCGCCGACCTGCTGGCCCAGACCCGCGCCGGCGGCGCGACCGTCACCCTGGACCTCGAGCAGCTCGTGGAGCAGCGGCCCACCTGGAACGTGCTGGCGGAGACGCGCACGGGCAGCGACGACGACGTCGTGATGCTCGGCGCCCACCTGGATGGCGTGCCGGAGGGCCCGGGCATCCACGACAACGCCTCGGGCGTCGCGGCGACCCTCGAGGTCGCGCGCCAGGCCGCCAAGGCCAACAAGGCCGAGAGCAAGGTCCGCTTCGCCCTGTGGGGTGCCGAGGAGATCGGCCTGCTGGGCTCGCACCACTACGTGGACACCCTGACCGCCGCGGAGCGCGAGGACATCATCCTCTACACCAACCTGGACATGGTGGCCCCGCTGGACCACCAGAACACGCTCGGCGTGCTCACGGCCGACTGGTCGATCGGTGCTGAGTCCCTGCTCGGCGCGCAGCTCGACCGCGACGGCCACACGCACCAGCCCGAGGGCAGCAACGGCCGCTCGGACTACGCGCCGTTCGTGGACGCGGGCATCGCCTCGACGGGCCTGCTCTCGATCCGCGACGACAACTACCACACGCCCCAGGACGACATCGACAACGTCTCCATCACCACGCTGACCCACACGGCCCGCGCGGTGGCGAACCTGATCGGCACCCTCCAGCAGGACGCCGACGCCCTCGGCACCCGCTGACCCGAGGCGTCCGCCCGTCTCGCAGATGCCGTCGGGGGCGGTTTCGGGTGGTATCCAGGCCGGATACCACCCGAAACCGCCCCCGACGCGCCAGAGGGAGGAGGAACACGGTCCGTCGGTCCCGGTGTCAGCCCTTCCGGGTCACGGTGAGGCCGTTCTCGCCCTCGGCACGGTCCACGACCACGGTGTCCCCGTCCGCGATCTCCCCGGCGAGGATGCCGCGGGCCAGGCGGTCGCCGATCTCGCGCTGCACCAGGCGGCGCAGCGGGCGGGCGCCGTAGGCCGGGTCGAACCCGGCCTCGGCGAGCCACGCCTTGGCGGCGTCGGACACCTCGAGGGTGAGGCGGCGGTCCGTCAGGCGCGCCTGCAGGGACTCGACCTGCAGGTCCACGATCCGCGTCAGCTCGGCCACGGTGAGCGCGTCGAACTGCACGATCTCGTCCAGGCGGTTGAGGAACTCGGGCTTGAACGCCCCGCGCACCACGGACATCACGGACTCGCGCTTGGCGGCCTCGTCCAGGGTCGGGTCCACGAGGAACTGCGAGCCCAGGTTCGAGGTGAGGATCAGGATCACGTTGCGGAAGTCCACGGTGCGGCCCTGGCCGTCGGTGAGGCGGCCGTCGTCGAGCACCTGGAGGAGGATGTCGAAGACCTCGGGATGGGCCTTCTCCACCTCGTCCAGCAGCACCACCGAGTACGGCCGGCGCCGCACGGCCTCCGTGAGCTGGCCGCCCTCGTCGTAGCCGACGTAGCCCGGAGGGGCGCCGACCAGGCGGGAGACGGAGTGCTTCTCCGCGTACTCGGACATGTCGATCCGCACCATGGCGCGCTCGTCGTCGAAGAGGAACTCCGCGAGCGCCTTGGCGAGCTCGGTCTTGCCCACGCCCGTGGGGCCCAGGAAGAGGAACGAGCCGGTGGGCCGGTTCGGGTCCGCGATGCCGGCCCGCGAGCGGCGCACCGCGTCCGCGACGGCGACGACGGCGTCCCGCTGCCCGATCAGCCGCTCGGCGAGGTGCTCCTCCATGGTGAGCAGCTTCTCGGACTCGGCGGTGAGCATGCGCCCGGCGGGGATGCCGGTCCAGGCGGAGACCACCTCGGCGATGTCGTCCGCCGTGACCTCCTCGGAGACCATCGGCTCGGTGGCCGAGCGGTCGGCCTCGCGGGCGGCGCGGTCCGCCTCCTCGAGCTGCTTCTCCAGCGCGGGGATCTCGCCGTACAGCAGGCGGGAGGCCTCGGCGAGGTCGCCGTCGCGCTGGGCCTTCTCGGCGAGCGAGCGCAGCTCGTCCACCTTGGCGCGCAGGTCGCCGGCCTGGTTGAGGGTGGCCTTCTCCGCGTCCCAGCGGGCGGTGAGGGCGGTGAGCTCCTCCTCGCGGTCCGCCTTCTCGGCACGCAGGGCCTCGAGCCGCTCGATGGACGCGGGGTCCGTCTCGCCCTCGAGGGCGAGCTCCTCCATGGTCAGGCGGTCCACCTGGCGGCGCAGGACGTCGATCTCCTCCGGGGCGGAGTCGATCTCCATGCGCAGGCGCGAGGCGGCCTCGTCCACGAGGTCGATGGCCTTGTCCGGCAGCTGGCGGCCGGTGATGTACCGGTCGGACAGCGTGGCCGCGGCCACGAGCGCGGAGTCGGCGATGGCCACCTTGTGGTGGGCCTCGTAGCGCTCCTTGAGCCCGCGCAGGATGGCGATCGTGTCGTCCACGCTGGGCTCGCCCACGAAGACCTGCTGGAAGCGGCGCTCCAGGGCGGGGTCCTTCTCGATGTTCTCGCGGTACTCGTCCAAGGTGGTCGCGCCGATCAGGCGCAGCTCGCCGCGGGCCAGCATGGGCTTGAGCATGTTGCCGGCGTCCATGGCGCCCTCGGACGCGCCCGCGCCCACGACGGTGTGGATCTCGTCGATGAACGTGACGACCTGCCCCTCGGCGGCCTTGATCTCCTCGAGGACGGCCTTCAGGCGCTCCTCGAACTCGCCGCGGTACTTGGCGCCGGCGACCATGGCGCCCAGGTCCAGGCTGATCAGCGTCTTGCCGCGCAGGGACTCGGGGACGTCCCCGGCCACCATCCGCTGGGCCAGGCCCTCGACGACGGCGGTCTTGCCGACGCCGGGCTCGCCGATGAGC
>NZ_JALJRI010000059.1:0-8517 GCF_024519795.1 Micrococcus sp. Mcc89
CGTCTCATCTCAGCCCGGCCCTCGTGCCAAGAACCTCATGACCCACAACAGCTAGAAGAACCGGCGTAGTTGCTCGTCCGAAAGGTCGGTGAGAACCGCGCGAAAGCGAATCTCGCGTGGACCACCCTCGTCGCCAAGGTAGGCGCCGTGGGAGAAATCGTGTTCGTCGATAACCGGGCGGCGGTAGAGGCGCTCCGGGCCCAAGACCAGTTCCAATGCCTCACACACTGTGGACTTCCCGATGTTGTTTCCGCCGACCAGCAAGGTGCGCTGCTGGAAGACCACGCGTCCCTTTGTGATGCCGCGGAAGTTCTCGATCTCAAGCTGTCTGACCCTCATGCCGCGGTCTCCTCGTCACCGGAGACAGCTGCCCCGCTGGGATTGGCTGCTTCATTTAGCACGGCGCGCACCAACACCAGCGAGATGACCTCGTCGGCCAGCTTGCCGAGCTTGCGCACGTTGCCGCCCTTATCAGCCAGCGGATACAGGGTGCCCTTGATGGTCTCGGGTTCCAGTCGCGCTCGTTCGTCGGGCGCGAGCTTGGATACGCGGTCGTCAACAAGTCGGTCGATGACCTGACGGATCTCTTTTTTGGAGAGCGGCTTGAAGTGAACCAAGGAGTCGAATCGCGAGTAGAGGGCGTCGCCAAGAGCCTTGCGGATCTCGTCCTCGGTGCCGTAGTTCGAGGTGCAGATAATCAAGGACGGGCCGAGCTCGATGCTGTAGTTCTTGTCCTCAAACGCGCCACCGTCGAACAGCTGGTAGAAGGCGCTGTGGAAGACCGAGTTCGCTTTGTCGAACTCGTCGATCAGGATGACACCGGACTCGCGGTCGAGTAGGTCGCGCGCGAAGGATGCCTCGGAGTGCGTCCCGCCGAACAGGTACGACGCGAACTTTTCATTGTGGAACATGGAGAACTGTTTGCGCAGCAGCGTGCCCCCGAGCAGCCCGTTGACGAACTGCGCAGTCTCGGTCTTGCCGACACCGGACGGGCCGTAAAACATCAGGACGACTGGCTTCGTCAGCCGTGCCGTGGTCAGTGGGTACAGCGCTGCGAGCAGCGCCTCCTTCACTGCGGCCTGACCCACGAGATGTCCGGCGAAGCCGTCTCGGAAACGAACGAGAGTGTCCCGCGTCACCGCCGGGTACTCATAGCGCTTCACCTCGGTTGTGAACGCTCGCTCAAGCTGTGAGTGAACGAGGGCAGGCGGGTTGTGCAGGTGAAGGTGCTCGGGGTTGATCGACCGTACGAGGCCGGCGAAGTTCGTGATGACGTGCTCGTTCAAGCTGGCGTAGTCGCTCGATTCGGCTGCCACCCGCTTCGGCCTCGGCGCGGGCTCCTCGGACGGCGCCTCCTGGCCTTCAACTACATGGGTATGCCGCCGGTTGGCTTCGTCGCGCTCATAGACGATGTCGAGAAGACCCGTGCGCTTCTTCTTCCCAAGTTGGTCTTCGAACCACGACAGCGGGCCGTAGTAGATGGTGACCGTCGTATCACGCGGCATGCTCAACTCCCGCGAGGATCACGTCGTAGACATCCAGGAGATCGTCGCTCTGCGTGTCTATACCGTCGACGAGTTCGACGGCCGTGACGGGCGTGCCGCCCAGGCTGCCAGACATCTCGGCCTCCATGCTGAGCGCATGCTCCGGCGTCTGTCCGACGAGCACTCCGTGGAAGACGAGGCGCATGCGTCCGAGATCGGTGAGTCCGTAGTTGTTTCGGAACGCCTTGAGGTTGAAGCGCAGTACGCGCTTGGTGTCGTCAGCGCCCTCGCCAAGTAGTTCGTAGTAGCCCTTGGCGCCGACGAGCACTTCGTCCATCCGTGCCAAGTCGACTGGAATGTCGTCCATCTTGAGCATGACCATGTAAGGCGTGAACATCTTCACGTACGCCATCGAGTCCTTTGGTGCCGTCACCCGAAGGTCTCGCAGCTGCACTACCCGAGAATCGCCATCTGCCTTGGATAGGTAGTCGGTCAGGATCGTGTTCGACAACGTCTTGCTGAGGATGCTCTTACCAGCCGCGGACGCGCCGGCACCAGCGCTCAGCTCGCCCGAGGCTCCGAGGAAGGGCAGCCAACTCAGCTTCGCCATCAGGCCAGCCTCGACCTTGGCATGAGTTTCCTTCGACCGCTCCTGAACCTGTTCGCTCGTGGAGGCTGTCTTGCCTCCAGCGGAGATGTCGAGATAGTCCGAGGCTGTCTCCTCATCAAAGTAGATGACCTTGATCATCGATGCACTTGCGTCATCTCTGCGGTTGCCGGCCATTAGTCATCGCCTCCGGCTCCGCCGATCAGCAGTCCGTGTTTGTCGGTTGTGAAGTTGTAATCGACCGGCCCGAGCGGTGCGGCGTCGAAGTGGTGCTCGGCGAAGCGGATGCGCATCGCCTCGTCCCAGTCGAGGTCGTCGAGATTACGGGTGTCCTTGGTCTCGCGGACAAGGTAGAGCCGCTGAGCGCCGTTCTCGTCGTAGACGATGGCCCAGTCCGGCGAGTATTCACCGACAGGCGTGCGGACGCGGAAGCGGCGCGGCAGCTTGGTGAACAGTTTGACGTGCTCGCGGTTGTTCTCGAGCTGTGCGGCGAAGGCGCGTTCGACGTGGCTGTCGTAGTCGACGTGGTCGTAGAGGTTCACGCCGCCCTCGGGCGCGGCGATGACGCCGTTCTTCGGGTCTGGGTTGCCGGGCAGCGGCTGAGGCGGGTTCTTGGACTCGACCTCGAGGAACACGACCTCGGCATCCCACCAGTCCGTCTCGTCGATGGGTTCGTAGCTGATGCCCCGCACCATCTGCTCGATAGCTTCGATCCGGATGGCGTTCGCCACGATCCGTGCCCAGCGGTCGGGATCGTCGAGGACGTGACGTGCGTAGTCGCGGTCGGGATAGTTCAGGATCTCGCGCACGATCCCAGCCAGGGTCGGGCGGGTGAGCTGGAGGGGGAACTTGCCGTACTGCAGCTGATCCTCGATGAGCTGCACGACGTCAGGAAGGCGCTGGCCTACGACGACGATACGCTCACCACGGGACTCTGCAACGGCGGAGTCCGCCGTGATGACGTGTCCCTCGTCGTCGTAGACGAGATCGGCGGACTGCACCACGTTGGCGCGCCGCTCGATGAACTCGAGGTCAGCCAGATGCTCGGACGCCGCCACCACGATGCGGAGTGCGTCCGGATCGACGGTGACGCGGTAGCGCGCTTTGTAGCGAATACGCTTCCACAGTTCAGCGAACTCGGGGCTCTCGAACAGGGCAGGGCGCCTGCGGACGACGACCTCATTGTCGGCGTTGTCGACCTCGGGGCCGGCCTCGCCGGAGCCACCACCCGAGGCTACGTACTCCGCATTCAGACCGTCGCGGAACTCCGTGAAGGACTCGTCGACGATGAGCGTCAGCCTGTTGATCGCCGGGTCCATCACGCGGTGACCGTTCTGGTCCACCGGCAGACGCAGGCCACGGCCGATCTGCTGTCGACGCTCCAGCTCGGAGCGCGTGTGACGCAGGAACCCGACCTGGAAGACGTTCGGGTTATCCCAGCCCTCCTTGAGCGCAGAGTGGGAGAAGATGAACGCGCGCGGGTTGGCGCGGTCGAGAATGAGCTCCTTGTTCGCGATGATCTCCTGGTACGCCCGCGCCTCCAGCTCGGCGTCCGATGCACGCCCCGATGTGTCCTTCAGGATGCCCGTTTTGGTAGACGGGAAGTAGGCGACCCGCAGCTCGGCAGGGTCAGGCATCTCGCTCTCGGAATTGCCTGCCCGGAGCCACTCCTCACGGAACAGCTCGTCGAACATCGCAGGCAGCACCGCCTCGTCACCGGCGTAGTCAGCCACACGCTCGACGAAGAATAGCGACAGCACCTTGATGCCACGGTTCATCGAGTCGATCTGCCCCTGCCGAGCCAGGTGCGTTCGGATGGTATGGCGGATCTGATCACGCCAGACAGCCTCGGAATCCACGCCGGTCTCAGTCCCGGCCTGCACGACGAGCTTGTTCTCGAAGATCACCCGGTCGGGTTTACGTTCGATGCTCTCGACCACCAACCCGCGATACTGCGGCAGTTTGCCGGACTCCTCGAACAGGTCGGTGCCGTTCTGCAGCACCACCGGCACCCGCTTGCCACCGGCCTTGTGGATGACCGCCTCTGCCATCAGGCGCTTGCGGACGCTCCGAAGCTTGTCGAGGCGCACGTACGGCTTGCCATCCTCGCCGGCGACGATTCCCTTGACCGATACCCGCTTGACCAGACCAGCCTCGGCGGCCTGCTTCGGGCCGAGCCTGTGCACGAGGTTGAACGACTCCTTGTGCGTTGCGCTGTAGCGCAGCGCCACCAGCGGGTTCAGTGTGGCAATCGCCTGACGGCGCAGCGGCGTCGCCATATTCTGCGGCTCATCGATCAGGACGACGGGGCGAGCCTTCGCGATCTGCTGCACACCGCTCAGCGAGTCGCCCCACAGCTGCGGCTGCTCAGCACTGGCATACAGCGTGTTCTTCTCCGGCTTGTCGAGCGCCTGCACGCTGGCAACTAGGAACTGCACCGTGCCCGACGGTTCGGTGAAGTCGTTCAGTGCCGAATTCTCGCCCAGCACACCCCACTTGTACGGGACGCCGGGATACTTCAGCCGGAAGTGCTCCTCGGTCTGCTCGAACGTCTTCACCACGCCCGCACGAATCGCGATCGAGTGAACCAGGATGACGAACTTCCGCAGCCCATACAGCTCCGCCAGACGCAGCGCCGTCGAGATGTAGACGTATGTCTTACCCGTGCCGGTCTCCATCTCGACCGAGAAGTTCGGGAACTCGCGCTCCGCGCCCTCGAGATCCGTCTCCGCAAGCAGCTCGAGCTGGGCCTGCGGTTCAACAGCCTCACGGGTGGTGATCGTCCTCAGGTTGTCGGTAAGAACGGAGCGTTCCAGCGTGAAGCCCGCGTGACCATCCGCGCCAGGTGCCTGCCCAGCAAGCGCATCGCGCGGCGGCACCAGGGCACCCTCAAACAGGTCGACCACCGCGGAGACGGCGGCCGACTGGTGCGGCTGATCATCAAAGCGAAACTTCACGAGGCACCCGCTCCAGAAGAATCAGCTTTGACTGCAACCGCGGCGCCAACGTCAGCGTCACCGAGTCCTCGACCTGGTCACCACGAAGGATCAGGGTGTCGTCATCACTCAAGGCAAGCGCATCGGCCGTGGCTAGCGAGAACGCATCGAGCGAGATCAGGAGACGTCCTGTGGACGCATTGCCCACGGCAGGCGTGAACTCGTAGACGACCACGCCGTCCGCCTCATGCGTCGTCACGCGCGTATCGAGCCTCGTTCCCGTGGCCTTGAGCGCCACCTCCCACGCAACGTCGAGCGGCTTCGCACCATCAACCACCGGAGCGCCCGCCGTGTGGTCGAGCACCTGCGTCAGGTAGCTCTGCCCGGTCATCTCCGGAAGCGCGAACAGCGGCTTGTCGATGACGAGGTTCGTCGGACGCGTGCGGAAGATCCGGAAGCCCAGCTGTGGCGCATCGAGCGTCTCCTGTTGCAGGGAGGCCGCCGCACGGCGCAGTCGCTCCGCCGTCACCTCGAAGATCGTCTCGTACCCGGCAGCCAGCGCGTTCTTGCCCGACTCCTCGGACGCATCAGGCTTCTCGGGGACCTGCACCAGAATCCAGTGCCGCGTCTTGCCGTCTTTCGGGTTCTGCTCCCACACTGCCTGGCCCGTCGAACCGGATCCCGCGAAGAAGTCAAGGATCAGGTCGCCGTCGTCGGTGATGGCGTGGAACAGGCGGGCGAGCACTTCCGTGTCCTTCGGGTAGTCGAACACGGTTGTTCCCATGCGCTCGTCTAGCGCCTTCGATGCGGCACGGCGATCCTTATAGAAGACGGACGCGGGTGCCCACTCCTCATGCTCATGCAAGTAGGACTTGAGCTGAAGGCGTCCGCCCTCCTTCTTGGGATAGACGATGCGATCGTCATCGGCGAACGCCTCCATCTTCTCCCGTCCGTAGGCCCAGCCATTCGCGTGCGGTTCGTGACCGCGGAATGTGTAGACGAGATTGGCCCTCGGGTTCGGGCTTCTTAGATCTGACGCGAAGTAGACACCTCGAGCATCAATCACGCGATAGTGCTTGTGCGCTTTTGCGGGGGCTTCGTCAGGCAGTGAGTTGTACCAGGCCTGTAGCGCCGCCGTTGCCGCCTCATAATCTGTACCGTGAACAGCGCGTAGCTCTTTGACCTTCCCGTAAATCTCGTCGAGACCGGCCTTGCGCTCACGCCAGCGCGCGTCCTGTTCGCGCAGATAGGTGTGGTCACGCGCGTAGGCCACTACGTAGTCGTGTCCAACGGAGATCTGACGAGCATCGTTCTTACGGCCGCCATTCCAGATGAAGTTGCCGACGAAGTTCTCTCCGCCAAATACGGCATCGAGCAGCAGCCGCAGGTGGTGGACCTCGTTGTCATCAATGGAAACGAGGATCACGCCGTCGCGGCGCAGCAGGTGACGCGCGAGCGCCAGACGCGGGAACATCATGGTCAGCCACGGCGCATGCTTGCGCCCGCCGGTCTCGATCCGGCTGGTGGTGGCGTTGCCCTGGTCATCAACCTGACCGGTCTCCTCGAGGTACTGCCGCTCGGGCACCGCGAAGTCGTCGTTGTAGGTGAACGTGTCGCCGGTGTTGTAGGGCGGGTCGATGTAGATCAGCTTGACGGCTCGCGAGTAGCCGTTCTTCAGGAGTTTGAGCACCTGAAGGTTGTCGCCCTCGATCAGGACGTCCCGGGCATCCGACCAACGCAGCGAGGCGTCCTCATCAGGCACCAGCGTTGCGGTGGTGGGCACGCGTGCGTCCTGGCGTGCTCGCTCGATGCCTGGCCAGGTGAAGGAGAAGGCGGGCTTCGAGTCACCGTCAAGACCGAGCGCCCCGAGCAACGCATCCCGATCGAGCTCACCGTCGAGGAAAGCACTGGGCACCAGGTCACGGAGTTGAGCGAGCAACTCTTGGTGCAGGTCTCGGGTCTCGTCCGGCACCGACGGGGTCATCGCGTGGCCTCCTGACGGCGGACGTCACGGTTACACGCTGTACTGCTGGGGCCGTGCGACCGCCTGGTGCTGAACGATGTCATGCTGTACTGGTTCTCCTCCGCGCTGACGCGCGACTTAAGTTGTGCTCTCGGGGGCGTGTCTTACCGTACCGACGGCCACCGACAGACGGGGTGGAGCGCGCCGGAGCGGGGCGACGATGGTTGCCGGAACCGGGAGCCATACCGGCTCGACCGAACGTTGCGACCTGTCCTCAGTATCTCATGATCAGGACTTTTCGCGAAGAGCTCTGCGTCGCACGCGCCTCGGCCAGGGCGCCAGCGTCGCCATCTCGTCGACCAGTAGCAGATCCCAGCGATCCTCGTAGCGTTCGAACGTGGAGAGCAGCACCCGTGACCGCTCCACTGGTGCGTTCCGCTTGCCCGGTTCGATCCCGGGTTCGGTGAGCCAGTTCATGTGCTCGATCCATGCGGCGGCGGCGACGTGCGAGCGGGGAACGACGAAGTTGCGTGGCGGCAGGGCGAGGTCATGCGACACAGCCACCATGACGTAGTACTCCCGCTGGTGCTGGCTCGGCCCCTGCGACTTCGATCCGAGCGGCCAGCTGATCGACCTCCACGCCGACCCACGCGCCGTCTTCACCTGGATCTCGACCATCCGACGGTTATCCGGGTCGGCAAGCACGGCGAGGATGTCTGTGCGTTCCAGACCGTCATGAGTCAGTGCCGGCGCCCAGCCACGTCGGGCCAGCTCCGCCGCAACGTGATGCTCCCCGATGGTCTTCGTCTGCTTGGTATCCGCCACAGCTTCGAGGCTACCGAGGAGATCGGACAGCATAATGGACGTATGGCTATGCCCGAGACCGACCTGCTGCGCATCGGCCGCTGGTGCCGTGAACGCGTGCCCGAGCACCTGTGGGATCAGGTGAGAGTAGAAGCCGAGATCGCCGACCGGCACGTCACGATCATCGAGACGCGGCCGCCGTGGGACGGGCAGGGCGACTGGACGCGGTTCCCGGTCGCGCGCCTGCGATACACCGTCAAGACCGGCCAGTGGAGCATCTACTGGCGTGACCGGCACATGAAGTTCCACGAGTACACGAAGAGGCGCCCGACGAAGAACGTCCAGAGTCTGCTCGACTACATCGGCAGCCACCAGGATCCGATCTTCTGGGGCTGAGAGCTCCCACGGCCGTGTCGGTACTCACCGCTACGGTCGGGAGTATGAGCGAAGAGCAATGGGATGAAGCGGCCTTCCGCGCATCGATCCCGGCCGCGCGCGAGAAGGTTGAGTTTGCCGCAAGGTTCTGCGAGATCGGCCCCTCACAGCCCCGCTGGGATAGTCACCGTCCCGTCGTCGAGTTGATCTTCTATCTCTGCAAGCTCGACTACGACATCAAGGTGCTCCTGCTGCCTTCCTGACCGATTGAAGCGCCCTGGGTTTGTTGGAGGCTCCTGACCTTGGAAACGAGGATGGAGTTATGCCGAAAGAGCAGACAGCGGGGAA
>NZ_JALJRI010000060.1:0-34828 GCF_024519795.1 Micrococcus sp. Mcc89
CGTCTCATCTCAGCCCGGCCCTCGTGCCAAGAACCTCATGACCCACAACAGCTAGGCTGGCGCACGTGATCGACGTCAAGGACCTCATCGAGCAGCCCGAGAAGTACCGCGTCTCCCAGGAGGCGCGCGGGGAGGACGCGTCCCTCGTGGACCGCGTGGTCGAGGCGGACGCGGCCCGCCGCTCGTCCATCGCGGGCTTCGAGCAGCTGCGCGCGGAGCAGAAGGCCTTCGGCAAGCGCGTCGCCCAGGCGAAGGGCGAGGAGAAGCAGGCCCTGCTGGCCGAGGTGAAGGACCTGGCCGCGCGCGTGAAGGAGGCCGAGTCGGCCGCCGGCGCGGCCGAGGCCCGCCTCGCGGAGCTGCAGCGCGCCTTCCCGAACCTGATCGTCGACGGCGTCCCGGCCGGCGGCGAGGACGACTTCGTGGTCCTCAAGGAGGTCGGCACCCCGCGCGACTTCGCCGCCGAGGGCTTCGAGCCGCGCGACCACCTCGAGCTCGGCGAGCTGCTCGGGGCGATCGACATGGAGCGCGGCGCGAAGGTGTCCGGCGCCCGGTTCAGCTTCCTCAAGGGCGTGGGCGCGCGTCTCGAGCTCGCCCTGATGCAGCTGGGCCTGGACCTGGCCCTGGAGAACGGCTTCGTGCCGGTCATCCCGCCCACCCTGGTGCGCCCGGAGACCATGCAGGGCACCGGTTTCGACGTCGAGCACGACGACGAGATCTACCGTCTGGAGCGCGACGACCTGTATCTCGTGGGCACCTCCGAGGTGGCCCTGGCCGGCTACCACGCGGACGAGATCATGGACGTGAGCGCCCCCGTCCGGTACGCGGGCTGGTCCACGTGCTACCGGCGTGAGGCGGGCTCGGCGGGCAAGGACACCCGCGGCATCATCCGCGTGCACCAGTTCAACAAGCTGGAGATGTTCATCTACGCCGCACAGGAGGACGCGGAGGCGGAGCACGAGCGCCTGCTGGCGTGGGAGGAGCGGATGCTGGGCGCCATCGAGGTGCCGTACCGCGTGATCGACATCGCCGCCGGCGACCTCGGCCTCTCCGCCGCCCGCAAGTTCGACTGCGAGGCCTGGGTCCCCACGCAGGGCACCTATCGCGAGCTGACGTCCACCTCGAACTGCACCACGTTCCAGGCCCGCCGTCTCAACATCCGCGAGCGGGTCCGCACGGAGGACGGTTCCAAGGGCGGCACCCGCATGGTGGCCACGCTCAACGGCACCCTGGCCACCACCCGCTGGATCGTGGCGATCCTGGAGAACCACCAGAACGCGGACGGCTCGGTCACCGTGCCCGCCGCGCTGCGTCCCTACCTCGGCGGGATGGAGCGCTTCGAGCTGGTCTGAACGGACGACGTCGTCCCCCGCGGCGCCGGTCGCCTCGCCTGCCCGCCCCGCGGCGCCCCTGCGGCGCCCCTGCGGTTCACCCGCGCGTCGCCGTCGTGTCCGGGCCGTGTGGTTGGGTGGAGGTCATGACGAAGAAGCTCGTGTGCCTGGACGTGGACGGAACGATCGTGGACCATGACGGCCATCTGCATGAGCCCGTGCGCGCGGCCGTGCGGGCCGTGCTGGACGCCGGGCACCACGTGGTCATCGCGACGGGCCGCTCCCGCGCGGCCACCCTGCCCGTGGCCCGCTCCCTGGGGATCGGCGCCGGCTTCATGGTGTGCTCCAACGGCGGCGTCACGCTGCGCCTGGACCCCGAGCTGGAGGAGGGCTACGAGGTCACGGACCTGCGCACCTTCGACCCGCGCTCGGTCCTGACCCAGCTGCGCCACCGCCTGCCCAGCGCCAAGTACGCGCTCGAGCTGCCGGACGGCACCTTCCGCTCCACCGAGCGGTTCCAGGACATGTCCTTCGGCGTGGCCGCGGAGGGCGTCACGTTCGAGGAGCTCATGGACACCACGGCCGTGCGCCTCGTGGTGTTCTCCACGGACTCCTCCGCCGAGGAGTTCGGTCGCGCGGTGGAGGGCATCGGCCTGTCCGGCGTGACCTACTCCGTGGGCTGGACGGCGTGGCTCGACGTCGCCGCGGCGGGCGTGACCAAGGCCTCCGGGCTCGAGGCGCTGCGCACCGTGCTGAAGGTGGCCCCCGAGGACACCGTGGCCGTGGGCGACGGCCGCAACGACATCGAGATGCTGCGCTGGGCCGGCCGCGGCGTGGCCATGGGCCAGGCCGTGGAGGAGGTCGTGGCCGCCGCGGACGAGGTCACCGGGCACGTGGACGAGCACGGGCTCGCCACGGTGCTGCGCTCGCTCCTCGAGGAGCCGGCCGCGGCCTGAGCGGCGCGACCGGCCCGGGCCGCCGGGTCAGCCCCCCGCCAGCGTGAGCAGCCGCGCGGCGGCGGGGCGGCAGGCGTGCTCCTCGTTCCAGTAGGAGCGCTGCACCGCCTGCGAGACGGCCTGCGCCGTGATCCCGAGCGCGGCGGCCGCCGGCTTCTGCTGGCCGCGCACCCCGGGCACCAGCAGGTCCAGCACCGCCCACTCGGCGTCGGTCCGGGACCACACGAGCTGCCCGACGAGTCGCAGCACGGCCTCGGCCTCGGCGGCCGCCTCCTCGTCCCGGCCGCGCACGGCCAACGGGATCCGCGCGGTGGACACGGCCGCCGCCTCCACGGCCCGCCGCGCCGCCGCGAGACCGGGCCCGCCGGCGTCGTGCAGGTCGCCGGAGGCGGGCGCGCCCGCCGCACCGTCCGCGTGCGTCACCGTCCCGACGCCGACCCCCACGTTCCAGCGGCGCTGCCGCAGGGCGCGCAGCGCCACGTCCACGGCGACGCGCGGGTCCTCGACGGCGCCGATCAGCTCGTCGCCCACGGCGCGCTGGAACGGGAGCGCGACGGCGTCGCCCAGCCCCGGCACGTCCTGGAGGGCGCGCAGGAACGTGTCCACGCGGTCGCCGGCGTCGAGGGTGTCCCGCTGGTTGATGGTGAGCACGAACATGGTCGTCGATTCTGCCAGCCCGCAGACGACGCCGGCCGCCCACCCCGAGGGGTGAGCGGCCGGCGTCGCGCGCGTGGGCGGTGCGGGGATCAGCGGCCCTGGGGCTCGTCCGTCGCCTCGCCCTCCTCGGTGGCCGGCTGCGCCTCCTCGGTGTCCACCGCGCGGCCCTGGGGCTCGTCGGTCGGGGACTCCTCGCCCTCGGCGTTGAAGCGCTGGATGGAGGCCTCGAGCTCGGCCTCGGCCGCCGCGCGGCCCTCCCAGCCCTCGGCCTTGACCCACTTGCCCGGCTCCAGGTCCTTGTAGCGGGTGAAGAAGTGCTCGATCTCCTGCTTGAGCGACTCCTCCACGTGCTCGAGCTCGGTGATGTGGTCGTAGCGCTTGTCCGCCGGGACGCACAGCAGCTTGGCGTCGCCGCCGCCGTCGTCGGTCATGTTGAACACGCCGATCGGGCGGGCCTCGACGACGCAGCCCGGCACCAGGTCGAAGCCCGGCAGGTACACGAGGGCGTCCAGCGGGTCGCCGTCCTCGCCGAGGGTGTTCTCGAAGTAGCCGTAGTGCGTGGGGTACTGCATGGAGGTGAAGAGCACACGGTCCAGGCGCAGGCGGCCGGTCTCGTGGTCGAACTCGTACTTCACGCGGGAGCCCGCGGGGATCTCGATGGTGACGTCGTGCGCCATGACTCTCCTTCGCACAGAGGGTGGGGTGTCCGGGCGGCGCGGCGCCGACCGGCGGTGCTGCCGTCAGCCTACCGGGGGCGTCCGTCATGATGGACGCATGGGACAGGTGGACACGGGGCGCGCTGGGCGTCGGGATCGACGCACGGAACGCCCCCGGAGCCGCTCGCTCCCCGCCGTCCTCCTGGCCGCGCTCGCGGCCGTCCTGGTCGCCTGCGTGCCCGTGACCGCACCGCCGGCCCCGTCGAGCGCGCCCGCCTCGTCGACGACCGCCGCGCCGACGTCGTCGTCCCCGTCCGCCGGCCCCACCGCGGCCGAGGTGGCGGCCGCCGTCGAGCCGGGGCTGGAGACGTCCCCGGGCACGGCCTCCGCCGAGTTCCGCGACCTGGCCACCGGCGAGGTGCTGTACGCGCGGGACGCGGACGAGCCCGTGGCCCCCGCGTCCTCGCTCAAGGTGCTCGCCGCCGCGGCCATCGTCTCCGCCCTGGGTCCTGAGACGACCCTGCAGACCACCGTGGTGGCCCAGCCCACCGCGGACGGCGCGGCCACCGAGCTGGTGCTCGTGGGCGGCGGCGACGTGCTGCTGGGCACGGGCGCCTCGGACTCGAAGGCCGTCTCCGGACGCGCGGGCCTGCGCACCCTCGCGGAGCGGACCGTGGCCGGGCTGGTCGAGGACGGCGTCACCGGGCAGGTGGTGGTCAGCACGGACCTGCGGCTCTTCGCGGACCGCACGGCCCTGAACCCGCGCTGGACGTCGGACATCCCGGAGAGCGGCAACATCGCGCCGGTGCAGCCGTTGGCCACCTACGGCGGCCGTGAGGCCCCTGGCACCGGGGAGGACCGCATCGAGGACCCGGCGCAGTTCGCCGCGCTCACCTTCCAGGCCGCGCTCGACGACGCGGTGGCCGCCTCCGGCGCCGACCTCGAGGTGGGTCTGCGGGACACGTTCCCGGCCACCGAGGTGCCGCGCGCCACGGTCCTCGCCGCCGCCCCCGTCGCGGCCGTGGAGTCCGCACCCGTGGGCCAGCAGGTCGCGTACCTGCTGGCCCACTCGGAGAACCAGGTGGTCGAGGCCCTGGCCCACACGGCCGCGCCCGCCACGGACCTGCCGGCCACCCACGAGGGCGCCACGCAGCTGCTGACGGCCACCGCCGAGGACCTCGGCGTGGACACCGCCGGGATGGCGCTCGTGGACTCCTCGGGCCTGTCCCCGGACAACCGCGTCAGCGCGGGCCAGCTGGCCGGCGTCGTGGCCGGGGTGGCCCGCACGCCCGCCCTGGGCACCGTGCTGGAGGGCCTGCCGCGGCCCGGCGAGGACTCCACCCTCGGCGACCGGTTCCCGGATGCCCCTGCGCGGCAGGCCGTGGCCGCGAAGACCGGCACGCTCGACCAGACGGTCTCCCTCACCGGCACCGTCACCACGACGTCCGGGCGGGTCCTCGCGTTCAGCATCATCTGCTCGGATCTGCAGTGGAAGCTGGAGCCCGCGCGCGCGGCGGTCGACGAGGCCGTCAGCGCCGTCGCCGGGCTCTGATCCGAGGTCCGGGGCCTGTGATCTGATGGAGCCATGAGCGACGACCACGCGACCGACCGCCCCCGCGCCGCGGACGCCGAGCCGGGCGCCCCCGCCGAGCCGGGCCCCGCCGTCGCCCACCCGGTGGACTGGGCTTTCGCAGCACGGACCGCACGGTCCCTCGCCGCCGCCGGCCCCCGGTTCACGCCGCGGGAGGCGACCCGTGAGGCGGAGGGCCTGCGCGCCGCCGCGGAGGCGGCCGTGCCGCACGTCCACCGCCTGACCGGGCTCGAGGCGGCACGGGACCTGCGCGACTCGCAGGTGCTCGTGGTGGACCGCCCCACCTGGTCGCGCGCCGCCACCCAGTCCTCCGCCACGCTGCTGGACCCCACGTTCGCGCATCTGCGGGACACCCGGCCCCGCGAGCACGCCGCCGCCACCACCCGCGTCACCCGGCACGCCACCGCCCTGGAGATGGGCGGGATCCTCGCCTGGATGTCCGGGAGGATCCTCGGCCAGTACGACCCGTTCATCGCGCTGCCCGGCCCCGGGGGGACGGCGGGCGGCCCCGCCGGCGGACGCCTGCTGCTCGTGGCCCCGAACGTGGCGCAGGTGCGCGCGGAGATCAACGTGGACCCGGCGGACTTCCGTCTCTGGGTGTGCCTGCACGAGCAGACCCACCGTGTGCAGTTCGCGGCCGCGCCCTGGCTGCGCGAGCACCTGCGGACCGAGATCACGGCGCTCACCGTCGGCCTGTTCGACAAGGCCGAGTCCCTGCCCGAGCGCCTGCGCTCCGCGCTCGCGGCGGCGAACCCGCTGGGTCGGGAGGCCGACGCCGGCCGGACCGGGACGCGGGACGGACACGACGCGCAGGACGCGGCCCCGGCCCGCCCCGCGCCGGGCCTGCTCGGTGCGATCCAGGACGAGGAGGACCGGGAGCGCCTGTCCCGGCTGACGGCCGTGATGTCCCTGCTCGAGGGGCACGCGAACGTGGTGATGGACGGTGTCGACTCCTCCGTCGTGTCCTCCGTCAAGACCATCCGCCGCCGCTTCGACGAGCGCGGCGACCGCCGCTCGCCCCTGGACCGCATGCTCCGCCGTCTGCTGGGCATGGACGCCAAGATGGCCCAGTACCGCGACGGCCAGAGGTTCGTGGCCGCCGCCGTGGCCGAGCTCGGCATGGCCGGGTTCAACGTGGTCTGGGACGCCCCCGAGCTGCTGCCGAGCGAGGCCGAGCTCCACGCCCCCGAGACGTGGGGGGCGCGCATCCGTGCCCAGGCCTGAGGCGCGGGACCCGGGGCCGACGCCGGTGGGCGGGGCCGGCGGCGTGCCCGCGGTCGGCGCGTGGCCGCCGCGCACCCGCTGGCCCGAGCCCCTGCACCGGGCCGTCGCGGCGGTGCGGGAGGCCCTGGCGGGCGACGGGACCCGTCGCGCGGATGCCGTGCCGGGCCGGGCGGGGGGTCGCCCCCGCGGCCTCGTCGCCCTCTCCGGCGGCGCCGACTCCCTCGCGCTCGCCGTGGCCTGCGCCGTCCTCGTGGGCACCCGGGAGGGTGCGCGGCTCGGCCCGATCGGCGCGGCCGTGGTGGACCACGGGCTGCAGTCGGGCAGCGACGCGGTGGCGGCGGCCGCCGCCGACGTCGCCCGCATCCTCGGTCTGACCCCGGTCACCGTCACGCGGGTCGAGGTGGCCCGCACCGGCGACGGCCCCGAGGCCGACGCCCGGCGTGCCCGCCGGGTGGCCCTCGCCGCCGCCGCCCGGGAGGCGGGGCAGGGGGGCGCCGCCCCGGGGGCGGGCACCGCCGTCGTCCTCACCGCCCACACCGCCGACGATCAGGCCGAACAGGTCCTCCTCGGGCTCGCCCGCGGGTCCGGCACGCGGTCCCTCGCGGGGATCCCGGCGCGCGGGACGCTGCCGGGCGGGGCCGCCGTCGCCCGCCCGCTGCTGGGCCTGACCCGCGCGGACACCGAGACGATCTGCCGCTGGGCCGGGCTGACCTGGTTCGAGGACCCGCACAACCGCGATCCCGCGCTGCTGCGTTCGCGGGTCCGCACCCGCGTGCTGCCCGCGCTCGAGGACCCCGACGCCGGCCTCGGCCCCGGCGTGCGGGCCGGGCTGGTGCGCACCGCGGCCATCGCGGCCGAGGACGCCGCGGCCCTCGAGGCATGGGCCGGCGCCGAGGTCACCCGGCTGCGCGTCGACCCGCCCGCCCGGGACCCGCGCGTCGTCTCCCTGGATCTGGACGCCCTGGCCGCGCTGCCCGCCGCCGTGCGCCACCGCGTGATCGCGCGCGCCGCCCGCGCCGCGGGAGGGCAGGCCCCGCCCCGCGAACGGATCCTCGCGGTGGACGCCCTCGTGACGGGCGCCCGCGCGGGGGGCACGTCGGCCGGTCCGGTGGAGCTGCCCGGCGGGGTGGCCGCGCATCGGGCGTGTGCCAGACTGGACCTCATCCCCTGCCTGCCCGGTCCCTGACTGCGGCCCGGCCCGGCATTCCCGCACGAGCACTCACCAGGAGCGGCGCATGGACGCACAGGATGTCCAGAACGATCTCACCCACGTCCTCATGTCCCGCGAGGACGTGCAGGACACGATCACGGACCTGGCCCGCCAGATCGACCGCGACTACGCGGACAAGGACCTGCTCATCGTCGCCGTGCTCAAGGGCGCCGTGATGGTGGTCGCCGACCTCACCCGCGCCCTGCACTCCCACGTGGAGCTGGACTTCATGGCGGTCTCCTCCTACGGCTCCGGCACCAAGTCCTCCGGCGTGGTGCGCATCCTCAAGGACCTCGACGCGGACCTCACGGGCCGGCACGTCCTGATCGTCGAGGACATCATCGACTCCGGCCTGACCCTGTCCTGGCTCAAGGCCAACCTGGAGTCCCGCGGCCCGGCCTCGGTCGAGATCTGCACCCTGCTGCGCAAGCCGGAGGCCATGAAGGTGGACATCGACGTGAAGTACGTCGGGCGGGACATCCCCAACGAGTTCGTGGTGGGCTACGGCCTGGACTACGCGGAGAAGTACCGCAACCTGGACTTCGTGGGCACCCTCGCCCCGCACGTCTACAGCTGACCGGGGGCCCGGCCCGGCGTGGCCAGGTCAGGTGTGACCGACCTGTCACGTGTGGTGTCGCTCTGACGCCGGATCTCCGCCCTATTCCGACTCCTTGCGTGACAGGTCGCCGGCGTCCCCGAGGTGACGGCGCACCTCCACGATCACGCGCGTGAATCCGCGGCGAGCGTCGGAGGAGGACACGGTGATGTTCCGGTAGCCCCGTCGCTCGAAGGCCGCGTTGCGCTGCACGTCGCGGTCGATCTGGCGATCCGCGCCGTGGTGGCCGCCGTCGTAGTGCAGGGCCACTCTCGCCTGCCGATAGCCCAGGTCCGCCGTCGCGGGGTGGTGCAGGGAGAACTCCGGGTCCCAGACCTCGAGCTGCAGTGCGGGCTCGGGGAGCCCGGCGGCCCTCAGCGCGAGCCGCAGCCGCGTCTCCTTCGGCGAGTGCGCCCCCACCCGGACCAGTGTGGCGGTGGTGCGGAGCCGTCGTCGTCGGTTGTGCGCGGACGGGCTCGCTTCGGCCGCCTGGGCCAGGGCCGCCCGGGTCCGCTCGGCGGCGTCCGGGCCGCCGGACAGCTGCGCCCGGCGGACGAGATGGTCGCCGAGGATGACGAGCTCGTCGTCGTCGAGCAGGGCCGAGAGGTCGACCCAGAGACGGGGCGGGGCGGTGACGTACCAGGCCAGGCCGCCGATCCGCACGCGCTCCACGTCCGCGGGCGGGAGCGCTGTTCGGTGGGAGGTGACGCCGGGGAGGGAGAGCTGGCCACGGTCTCGCGGGCGGCTCACGTGGACGTCGTCCCCCGCGTCCAGTCGCTCCGGCAGCCAGATCTCCCGGGCGCGGGCCGCGGTCTGGTGCGACACCACCGTGGTGGCGCGGTGCCGGGCGAGTCGCAGCAGCAGCTCGTGTTGGGTGGCCGAGAGCGGGGTGCTCCACCGGTAGGGGGAGGAGCCGGCCACGGGGCGCTCGACGGCGGCCGGGGCGGCCTCACGCCGGCGGTAGAGGCCCCGGGCGAGGCGTTCGACGTCGGAGCGACGCAGCCGGTTGCGGTCGATGCCGGCGGCCCTCGCCTGCGCGGCGGTGAAGGGACCGTCAGGCAAGGCCGCGGGAAGCGGGGCGGGGCGACGCATGGTGCCAGCCTGGCGTGGTGGGGCGGGCGGCGTCCTGGGCCGCCGTCGGCCTGGGGAGGGATGCGGGTGCACGGGGGCCTGTGCAGGCGGGGACGCAGGGCGCGGCCGCAGCGCCGGCTGACCGCCCGCGCCCTGTCCACCTGACGCGAACAGTCAGCGGACACCCGGGCCGGGCCGGTACCGTGGGGGCTTGACCCGGGCGCGACGTCGGCCCTGCGCCGTCCCCGGCCGCACGGCGGCCGCCCCGGGCAGCCCGGCCCCCGCGGCAGACCAGGAGACACTCGGACCGTGAAGAAGCTGTTCAACAAGCCCTACGTCTGGATCCTGCTGGGCCTGCTGGTCCTCGCCGTCGCGATCCCGCTGACCACGTCGCAGAGCGGCCGCACCATGGTGGACACCAACGTGGGCATGGCCCTGCTGAAGGACGACAAGGCCGCGCAGGCCCGCGTGGTGGACGGGGACCAGCGCGTGGACCTCACCCTGCGTGAGCCCTACAAGCAGGACGACCGGGACCTCGGCAAGGAGGTCTACTTCTACTTCGCCAGCGCGCGCGCCACGGACGTGGTCACCGCGGTGGACGACTCGGCCCTGGACGGCTACACGGACGAGCCGGTGCGGAGCAACTGGTTCCTCTCGCTGCTCGGCTTCATGGTCCCGTTCCTGCTCATCGCACTGCTGTTCTGGTTCCTGATGTCCCGCATGCAGGGCGGCGGCGGCAAGGTCATGCAGTTCGGGAAGTCCCGCGCCAAGCTGATCAACAAGGACAACCCGGACGTGCTGTTCAAGGATGTCGCGGGCGCGGACGAGGCCGTGGAGGAGCTCCAGGAGATCAAGGAGTTCCTCACCGTGCCGGACCGCTTCCGCGCCGTGGGCGCCAAGATCCCCAAGGGCGTGCTGCTCTACGGCCCGCCCGGCACGGGCAAGACCCTCCTGGCCAAGGCCGTGGCAGGTGAGGCCGGCGTGCCGTTCTACTCGATCTCCGGCTCGGACTTCGTGGAGATGTTCGTGGGCGTCGGCGCCTCGCGCGTGCGCGACCTCTTCGAGCAGGCCAAGTCCAACGCCCCCGCCATCATCTTCGTGGACGAGATCGACGCCGTCGGCCGGCACCGCGGCGCAGGCATCGGCGGCGGCAACGACGAGCGCGAGCAGACCCTGAACCAGATGCTCGTGGAGATGGACGGCTTCGACGCCTCCACGAACGTCATCATGATCGCCGCGACCAACCGCCCGGACGTCCTGGACCCGGCGCTGCTGCGCCCGGGCCGCTTCGACCGCCAGATCCCCGTGGACGCCCCGGACCTCGAGGGCCGCGCCAAGATCCTCGAGGTGCACGCGCAGGGCAAGCCGATCGCCCTGGACGTGGACCTGCGCTCCCTGGCCAAGCGCACCCCCGGCTACACGGGTGCGGACCTGGCCAACGTGATCAACGAGGCCGCGCTGCTCACGGCGCGCTCGAACAACAACGTGATCGACAACCACGCCCTGGACGAGGCCGTGGACCGCGTGATGGCCGGCCCGCAGAAGCGCACCCGCCTGATGAACGAGCACGAGCGCAAGGTCACCGCCTACCACGAGGGCGGCCACGCGCTCGTCGCGGCCGGGCTGCGCAACTCCGCCCCGGTCACCAAGATCACGATCCTGCCCCGCGGCCGCGCCCTGGGCTACACGATGGTGGTCCCGGAGGACGACAAGTACTCCGTCACCCGCAACGAGCTCCTGGACCAGCTCGCGTACGCGATGGGCGGGCGCGTGGCGGAGGAGATCGTGTTCAAGGACCCGTCCACGGGCGCCGCGAACGACATCCAGAAGGCCACGGACACGGCCCGCAAGATGGTCACCGAGTACGGCATGTCCGCCAAGGTGGGCGCGGTCAAGCTCGGCGGCGGCAGCTCCGAGCCCTTCGTGGGCGGCGCCGCCGGCGGCTCCTCCCGTGAGTACTCCGAGGAGCTCGCGTACCTGGTGGACGCCGAGGTCCGCACCCTGCTGGACCAGGCCCACGCCGAGGCCCACTGGGTGCTCACGGAGAACCGGGACGTCCTGGACCGGCTGGCCTACGAGCTGCTCGAGAAGGAGACGCTGACCCAGGAGGCCATCGCCGCCATCTTCGCGGACGTGCGCAAGCGGCCCGAGCGCGGCGTGTGGCTGGCCTCGGACGACCGGCTCCCGCAGGACATCCCGCCCGTCCTCTCCCCCTCCGAGCGCCGCTCGCGCCACGACGGCGGGGAGCAGACCCCCGTCGGCGTCGAGGGCACCACGGTGCCGGTGCGTCCGGAGGGTGCGCCGCCGTCGTCGCTGGGCGGGGACGCGGCCGGCCCCGGCCTGCCGCCGCACGGCGGTCCGAGCAACACGCCGGGCCCCGGCGAGGGACCGACCTTTTGACCGCGCAGGAGACCCGCATGACAGCCCACACCCCCGACGACGCCGTCCCCGGCACGTTCGACCCGGACTCGACCGCGGTGGACCGGCCGCGCATCGAGGCGGCGGTGCGGGAGATCCTGCTGGCGATCGGTGAGGACCCGGACCGCGAGGGCCTGGCGGACACCCCGGCGCGGGTGGCCAAGGCGTACGCGGAGTTCTTCGCGGGCCTGCACCAGAGCCCGGACCAGGTGCTCGGCACCACGTTCGACATCGCGCACGAGGAGCTCGTGCTGGTGAAGGACATCCCGTTCTACTCGACCTGCGAGCACCACCTGGTGCCGTTCCACGGCACCGCGCACATCGGCTACATACCCTCCGCCGAGGGCCGCGTGACGGGGCTGTCCAAGCTGGCCCGTCTCGTGGAGCTGTACGCGCGGCGTCCGCAGGTGCAGGAGCGGCTGACCACGCAGGTGGTGGAGGCGCTCATGGAGCACCTGGCCCCGCGCGGGGCGATCGTGGTGGTGGAGGCCGAGCACATGTGCATGTCCATGCGCGGCGTGCGCAAGCCGGGCGCGAAGACCGTCACCTCGGCGGTGCGCGGCCAGCTGCGGGATCCGTCCACGCGCTCGGAGGCGATGAGCCTCATCATGCACGGCTGAGGACCACCGACGGCGGAGGAGGACACGTGGACGAGAGCATCGACGCGGCGGCGCGGGAGGCGAACCGCGCCCTGCTGGGGCGGCTGCCCGCGGACCGGACCCTGGTCATGGGCATCCTCAACGTCACCCCTGACTCGTTCTCGGACGGCGGGGAGCACGCCACCGTCCGCGCGGCCGTCGAGCACGCCCGGCGCATGGTCGCGGACGGCGCGGACATCGTGGACGTGGGCGGGGAGTCCACCCGCCCCGGGGCCCGCGCCGTGCCGCCGGCCGAGGAGCAGGAGCGCATCCTGCCCGTGATCGAGGCGCTGCTGGCCGAGGACGTCGTCCTCTCCGTGGACACGCGCCACACCGCCACCGCCCGGGCCACCCTGGCGCTGGGGCCGGTGATCGTCAACGACGTCTCCGGCCTCGCCCACGAGCCGGAGATGCCGGCGCTGATCGCCGCGTCGGGCGCGCCGTACATCCTCATGCACAACCGCGGGAACCCGCAGACCATGGACGGGCTGGCCGTCTACGAGGACACCGTCCCGGACGTCGTGTGCGAGCTGCGGGACGTGGCCGGCCGCTTCCTCGCCGCGGGCGTCGAGCCCGCGCAGCTGATCGTCGACCCGGGCCTGGGCTTCGCGAAGGCCGGCGAGCAGAACTGGGAGCTGCTGCGCGGCCTCGAGTGGCTCCGCGCCATGGGCCACCCGGTGCTCGTCGCCGCCTCCCGCAAGCGGTTCCTGGGCACCCTGCTGGCGGACGACGACGGCACCCCGGCCCCGCCCGCCGCGCGCGACGCCGCCACCGCGGCCATCTCCGCCCTCGCCGCCGCACACGGCGCGTGGGGCGTGCGCGTGCACGACGTGCGCGCCAGCGCCGACGCCGTCCGCACCGCCGCGGCCTGGGTCGGGGCGCACGCCCCGGGTGAGCCCGTCTCCGAGGACGTGCTGCCGTGAGCGCCCGGGACCGCATCCGCCTGACCGGACTGTCCGCCGTCGGGCACCACGGGGTCTTCGACCACGAGCGCCGGGACGGGCAGCCGTTCGTCACGGACGTCGTCCTCCACCTCGACGCCGGCCCCGCCGCGGCCGGCGACGACCTCGCCCGCACCGCCAACTACGCCGGGGTCGCGGACACGGTGGTCCGCCTGGTCACCGGGGAGCCGGTGGACCTGATCGAGACCCTCGCCGACCGGATCGCCCGCGCCGTCCTCGCCGAGCAGCCCGTGGTGGCCGCCGTCGAGGTCACCGTGCACAAGCCGCAGGCGCCCATCCCGCACGACTTCGCGGACGCCGCCGTCACCGTGCACCGCACCCGGGAGGACCTCGCGTGAGCACCGTCGACTGGACGCACCCGGCCGAGGGCCCCGCGCCCGTCCCCGAGCTGGGCGCCCGCCCGGACGCGCCCGTCGCGGCCGTGCTGGCCCTCGGCGCCAACCTGCGCGAGCCCGCGCAGACGCTCGACGCCGCCGTCGCCGCCCTGTCCGCGCTGCCGCACATCACGGACGTCCGGGCCTCGCCCCGGGCCGTCACCGCGCCCGTGGGCGGGCCGCCGGGGCAGCCCGACTACCTCAACCAGGTGGTCACCCTGCGCACGGACCTCGCGCCGTGGGAGCTGCTCGCGGTGGCGCACCGGCTCGAGCAGGACCACCATCGGCGGCGTGAGGTCCGCTGGGGCGCGCGCACCCTGGACGTGGACGTGATCGCCTACGGGGACGTGCGCAGCGACCACCCGGACCTCACCCTGCCGCACCCCCGCGCGGCCGAGCGGGCCTTCGTGCTGCTGCCGTGGCTGTGGCTCGACGCGGACGCCACGCTCGCCGGCACGCCTGTCGCCGACCTCGCCGCCGTCGCCGCGGACGCCCCCGGGGTGCGCCGTCAGGAGCCCGAGCGGCATCGGCTGCTGGCCGGCTCCGACGACGTCGTCCCGCTCCGTCCGGCACGCCCGGACGCCCTCGGGAGGGAGGCCACGTGATCGCGCTGCGCTCCGGGTGGACCCTGCTCGTGGTGCTGGTGGCCGCCGTGCTCGGCTGGCTGGCCGGGCTCGCCGCGCCGTCCCTGGGCTGGCCGGCGCCCGTGGTGGGCCGCAGCGGCCTGATCACCGTGGCCGCGGTCTCCGTGCTGTGCCTCGCGCTGGGCTGGCGGGTGCGCCGCGACCGGGAGAAGCCCGCCGCCGCGCGGATGGACCCGCTCGCCGCGGCCCGCACCCTCGTGCTCGGCCAGGCCTCCGGCTTCGCGGGAGCGGCCCTCGGCGGCTGGCACGCCGGGGTGGCGGTGCAGGTGCTGCTGCGGGCCGGCGTGGAGGCACCGACCGTGCGGGAGGCCGCCCTGCAGGCCGTCGGCGGTCTCGTCCTGCTGGTGGTGGGGCTGATCGTCGAACGGTGGTGCCGGATCCCGCCTGAGGAGGATGCGCCCGAGGGCGGTCGTGGGCAGGATGGGTCCCCGGGCCGACCGGCCCGTCCCGAGACGGAAGGAGGGTATGCCCGTGCCCGGCATTGACCTGAGCGGCGTGGCCTTCACGCCGGCCTCGCCGCGGCTGACCACGGTGAAGCTCATCGCCACGTCCATCGGCCACCTGATCTGGCTCGCCGGGTTCTCCGTGCCGCTGATCCTCAAGCTCACCGGCCCGTGGGCGGGGATGGCCGCGTGGGTCGCGTGGGGGCTGCCGGCCGTCGTCGTCGTGTCCTGGATCGTGGACCTGATCCTGATCCCGCGGCGCGTGCGCGCGATGGGCTGGGCCGAGCGCGAGGACGACGTCCTGTGGCGCGAGGGCATCCTGTTCCGCAGCGTGCACGCGGTGCCGTACGGCCGCCTGCAGTACGTGGACGTGTCGGACGGTCCGCTGCTGCGCCGGGTCGGGCTGCAGACCCTCACCCTGAAGACCGCCGCCGCGGGCGGGGACGTCACCCTGGAGGGCGTGCCCCGCGAGAGGGCCGAGGAGCTGCGCGAAGTCCTCATGGCGCGCGGCCAGGCGCGGCTGGCGGGCCTGTGAGCGCGGCCGCCCCGCCCCCCGCCGACGACGCCGGCTGGGTCCGCGTCCACCCCGCCTCGCCCTGGGTGCGGGGCTGGACCTTCCTGCTGCTGATCCTGTTCTTCGCGGGCCGCAACGCGGTGGAGGACTTCGCGGCGGGCCGGCTCGGCGGGGAGGACGTCCCGGGCGGCGGAGACGGCAGCCTGCTCGTGGCCGGCGGCATCCTGCTGGGGGTCACCCTGCTGATCAGCCTCGTGTTCTTCTTCTCCTGGTGGTTCACCCGGTTCCGCTGCGGGGAGGACCGGATCGAGCTGCGCCAGGGCTGGCTCTTCCGCAGCCGCCGGCAGATGCGCTACGACCGCATCCAGGCGGTGGACCTGCAGCACCCCCTCGTGGCTCGGCTGCTCGGGCTGGCCACGGTGAAGGTCGAGGCGGCCGACGGCGGCGAGTCCGCGCTCGAGCTGTCCTTCCTGCGCCGCGCCGAGGCCGAAGCGGTGCGCCGGGAGATCCTGGACCGCGCGTCGGGGATGCTCGGGGGAGCCGGGGCGGACGCGTCCGCGCCGGAGCGGGCGGCCGAGCCCGGCCTCCCCGACGCCGACGCCGCGGACGCCGGCGAACTCATGCTGCAGGTGCCCGCGGGGCGGCTCCTCGGCTCCGTCCTGCTCTCCGGAGGCGTGCTGGGGGTGCTGGCCGGGTCCCTGATCTGGCTGGGCGGCCTCGCCCTCGTGGTCGCGCTGCTGCCCGAGGCGGTGCTGGACGAGGGGGAGACCCTGACCGGGATCGGCGCGGCCGCGGCCCTGCCCGCCCTGTTCTCCGTGGCCGGCGTCGCGTGGTCCCGGCTGAACGCCGGCTGGGGTTTCCAGGTGCGCCGCTCCACCGACGGGCTGCGACTGCGGCACGGGCTCACCGAGACCACCCACCAGACCGTCCCGCCGGGGCGGGTGCAGGGGGTGACCGTCTCCCAGCCCCTGTTCTGGCGGCCCTTCGGCTGGTATCGGGTGAACATGGCGGTGGCCGGGTACCTGCAGGAGTCCGACGGCGCCCGGGACGTCGCGCTGCCCGTCGGCCCGTGGGAGGACGTGCTCCGCGTCCTCACGGTCGTGGCCCCGGACCCGGGCCTGGACGGCGATCCGCGCGCCGCGCAGGGGCTGACCCCCGCCGGGCTCATGCACCTCGGCGTGCACGGCACCGGCACGGAGGGCGGCTTCCAGCACGTGCCGCGGCGCGGCAGGTGGTGGTTCAACTGGTTCGCCTGGCGGCGGACCGGCTTCACGACGACGCGGTCCCTGCTGGTGGTGCGCAGCGGCTGGTTGAACCGCCGGCTGCAGACCCTCCAGCACGAGCGCATGCAGGCGGCCGAGCTGGCGCAGGGCCCGGTGCAGCGACGCCTGGGCCTGGCCACGGTGCGCGTGTGGGTCGCGGGGGCGAACGCCGTGGTCCGCGACCTCGACGAGGACGTGGCCGTGGACCTGTACGCCCGGGAGGCCCGGCACGCGGCCGTCTCGCGTCGCCTCGCCGACCGCGACCAGTGGATGCGCCCCGAGGAGCTGGCCCGCTTCGAGCAGCGCACGCGCGAGGTCGCGGCCACCGAGGTGGGCCGCCGCGAACTGGCCCGGGCCGGCGTCGTCGGCGGCGCCGTCGTCGGGGAGGAGAGCGGGGCAGACGTCCCCGCCGTGCGCGGCGAGGAGGAGCGATGACTGGTGGATTCGACCTGAGCCTGGACCCGCACGACCCGGCGCAGCGGCCCGGGCGGCTGGGCGTCGGTGTGGTGAGCGCGGGTCGAGTGGGGGCCGTGCTGGGCTCGGCGCTGCGGGCTGCGGGCCACACGATCACGGGCGTGCACGCCGTCTCCGAGGCCTCGCGGGACCGCGCGGAGATGCTCCTGCCGGGCGTGCCCGTCCTGGAGATCCCCGAGATCCTGCGCCGCTCCGAGATGGTCGTCTTCGCCGTCCCGGACGACGCGCTGGGCGAGCTCGTGGCCGGCCTGGCCGCCGCGGGGCACGTGCAGACCGGCCACCTGCTCGTGCACACCTCTGGCCGCTACGGGGTGGGGGTGATGGAGCCGGTGCGCGCGCACGGGGCGATCCCCCTGGCGATCCACCCGGCCATGACGTTCACGGGGCTGAGCCTCGACGTCGCGCGGCTGCAGGACTGCGTGTTCGGCGTGACCGCGGACCCCGTGGTGCTGCCCGTGGCCCAGGCGCTCGTGGTGGAGATGGGCGGCGAGCCCGTGGTCGTGAAGGAGGCCGACCGGGCGGCCTACCACCTGGCGCTGTCCCACGGGTCGAACCACCTGGTGACGCTGACGGCGCAGGCCCGCCAGATCCTGGAGACGATCGGGGTGGCCGACCCGGTGCGGGTGCTGCGCTCACTGATGACCGCCGCGCTGGAGAACGCGCTCACGGACGGCGACGGCGCCCTCACCGGCCCCGTGGCCCGCGGTGACGTCGACACGCTGCGGACCCACCGTGAGACCCTCGGGGAGCTCGAGGCCGGGGGACTGCCCCCGGACGTGCGGGCCGTGTGGGAGACCCTCGCCCGCGCGACGACCGACCGCGCCGAGACCCGCGGCACCCTGCGCGCGGACACGGCGGCGCGGCTGCGAGAGGTCCTCGACGACTCCGACGACCCCCACGACGACTGACCGACCCCCCGCCGCCCCCGCCCCCCGCTTTCGTTCGGGAAACGGCGGGTCCCGGACCGTTTTCGTTCGGGAAACGGCGGGTCCGGGGCCGCGCCCCGGCCGTCAGAGGCGGCCGTCGCGGATCGCGGCGACGACGCCGTCTGCTGCGTCCTCGATCTGCCGGTACATCTCCTCGAACTGCGGCCGCGGACACCCGTACGGATCGGGGACCTCGCGCACCCCGGCGCTGTCCGCATCCGACGCGAACTCGCCCATCAGGTGGATCCGGTCCCGCTGCTCGTCCGTGGTCGCGAGCCGCCGCGCGTCGGCGAGGTTGGCCTCGTCCATCACCAGGATCAGGTCGGCCTCGTCCACGAGGTCGGCGGACAGCTGCACCCCCACCGTCGGGAACTCGTAGCCCAGTTCGCCGCCGACCTCGCGGGTGAGGTGATGCGGCCGGGCGCCCACGTGCTCGTCGGACGTGCCGGCGGAGGTGACCTCGACGTCGTCGAGACCGGCCTCCGCGAGCTTGCGGTTCAGCACGGCCTCGGCGGCGGGCGAGCGGCAGATGTTCCCCAGGCAGACGGTCATGATGCGCATGGGGCCAGTGTCTCAAGTCCGGTCGGGGGCGGCGGACGACGACGGCCCGCACGCTCGCCTCGTCGCTGGCGGCACGACATCGGGCGCGTCCACGAGTGCTCCCGCTGGGGGATCGCAGGCCTCCGGCGGTGTGTCCCCCCGGTTCCTCGCCGTTTCTCGAACGAAAGCGCTGCGACACGCCGCCGCTTCTCGAACGAAAGCGCGGCCGGCACCGTTTGTTCCGGCGACGGTGGCGCCCGGCGCGCCTGGCAGGATGGAGGCCATGACCGACCAGCCCGAGATGAGCCCCCTGACCGAGCCCGAGCGGGAGTGGGTGCGCGTCCGCCGCGACTTCGCCGCGCAGGAGGGCGTGGACCACCTGGACCTGGACGCGGTCGCCGCCTACTACGACGCCGTGCTGGCCCGCTCGCAGGCCGAAGCCGAGGAGCTGGACCCCGAGGAGCTGGCGGTGCTGCTGGACGTCGTCGCGGTGCTGCTCGGCGAGCACCTGGGCGCGCGCCACGGCATGCAGTGGGTGACGGTCGCGGATGAGGAGGGGCCCGCCCTCGCGCTGCGGGACACCCTCTCGGACGCCGTCGTCTTCCCGCAGCCGGTGGTCGGCCAGAGCTGGAACCATCAGGCCACGGGGGAGTGGATGGGCGAGTACGTCGACTGGCTCGGCGAGCAGCTCCAGCAGATCCGGGCCGACGCCGGCACGCGGCCCGGCGCCTGAGGCGCGGCGGGCACCGGGGCGGCCCGCCGTCAAGGCCGCCACCCCGCCGTCCTCCGTGTTGCCCGGATCACGTGCGGGCCGATAGAAACGAACGCATGACCTCCACCCCGGACACCCCGGCCGCCCCCGCCACCCCCTTCCACGACCTCGACGCCTTCACCGCCCTGCCGCGCGTCGCCGGTCTCACCCTCAGCCCGGACGGCGCCCGCCTGGTGACCACCGTCGCCACCCGGGACGCGAAGGGCACCGGCTACGCCACCGCCCTCTGGGAGGTCGACCCCGCGGGCGAGCGCCCCGCCCACCGCCTGACCCGCTCCCGCGAGGGCGAGGCCGGCGCACAGTTCGCCGCGGACGGCACCCTCTTCTTCACCTCCGCCCGTCCCGACCCCGCCGACGCCGAGGCCGAGAAGCGCAGCGCCCTGTGGGCCCTGCCGCCCCGGGGCGGCGAGGCGCGCGTGGTGCTCTCCCGCCCGGGCGGGGTCTCCGCGGTCACGTGCGCGTCCGCGGCGGACCGCGTGGTCGTCACGGCGGACCGGCTGCTCGGCGCGACCACCGAGGCCGAGCACGCGGCCCTCGCGCAGACCCGCAAGGACGCCGGCGTGGACGCCATCCTGCACACCGGCTACCCCATCCGCTTCTGGGACCACGACCTCGGCCCCGCCCGCCCCGAGCTCTTCGTCCTCGAGGCCGGCCCGGACCCGCAGGGCGAGCCCGCCACGGACGCGGACGCCGCCGAGCCCGGCCCGGCCGCCTCCGGCCTGGATCCCGAGGCCGACGACGCATCGCACCACCTGCGCCACGTCTCCGGCTTCCCGCGCTCCCACGCATTCGGGATCGGCGCACAGGTGGCCCCGGACGGCTCGTTCCTGCTCACCACGGCCGCCACCGCCGAGGCCCGCGGCAACGTGCGCGAGGGCACGGTGGTGCGCGTGGACCTGGCCACGGGCGAGCACCGCGTCCTGCACGACGTCCCCGGCGAGGACGTGACCGTCGGCCCCGTCAGCCACGACGGCACGCGCGCCGTCGTCGTCCGCACCCCCGACTCCACCCCGCACTCGGCCGTGCATCCGCGCCTGCACGTGATGGACACGGCCACGGGCCAGACCACGCCCCTGGCCCACGGCTGGGACCGGTGGGCCGACGTCGTCGCGTGGCTGCCGGACGACTCCGCGGTGATCGCGCTCGCGGACTCGGAGGGCCGTCGCCCGGTGTTCCGCATCGAGGTGGCCACCGGCGCCGTCGCGCAGGTGACCCGGGAGGACGAGGCGTGGACCGACGTCGTGCTCTCCCCGGACGGGGCCACGGCCTACGGCGTCCGCTCCTCCTACCTGTTCCCGCCGGAGGTGGCGCGGATCGACCTGGCCACGGGCGAGGCCACGCGCTTGCCGAACCCCGTGGAGCGCCCCGCGATCCCGGGCACCCTCGAGGACGTGGAGACCGTCGCCGAGGACGGCACGCGCGTGCGCGGCTGGCTCGTGCTCCCCGAGGGGGAGGCGCCGGCCGGCGGCCACCCGCTGCTGCTGTGGATCCACGGCGGGCCGCTGGGCTCGTGGAACGCGTGGAGCTGGCGCTGGACGCCGTGGGTCATGGCGGCGCGCGGCTACGCGGTGCTGCTGCCGGACCCGGCGCTGTCCACGGGCTACGGCCAGGACTTCATCGAACGCGGCTGGGGCCGCTGGGGTCAGGCGCCCTACACGGACCTGATGGCGCTCACGGACGCCGTCGTGGCGCGTGAGGACGTCGACGGCGACCGCACCGCCGCCATGGGCGGCTCGTTCGGCGGCTACATGGCGAACTGGGTGGCCGGGCACACCGATCGGTTCCGGTGCGTGGTCACGCACGCCTCGCTGTGGGCGCTGGACGGCTTCGGCCCGACGACGGACGCCGCGTTCTACTGGGCCCGCGAGATGGACGAGCAGATGCAGCAGGAGAACTCTCCGCACCGGTTCGTGGGGGAGATCGTCTCTCCGATGCTCGTCATCCACGGCGACAAGGACTACCGCGTGCCGATCGGCGAGGGGCTGCGCCTGTGGTCGGACCTGCTGGCGAAGTCCGGGCGGCCGGCCGCCGCGGACGGCACCACCGACCACCGGTTCCTCTACTTCCCGCACGAGAACCACTGGATCCTCGCCCCGCAGCACGCGAAGGTCTGGTACGAGGTCGTCCTCGGCTTCCTGGGCGAGCACGTCCTCGGCGACGGCACCCCGTCGGCCCCGGAGACGCTGGGACTGACGCGGCCGTCGCCGACGGCGGGCTGAGCCGCCGGGCCCGGCGCCGCGCATCGTGACGGGCGGCTGAACCTCTCCGATCAGCCGCCCGTCACCGGCTGTTCACCGGACGGGCCGGCTGTGGCCGGAGGGGGGCCACCCGGCCGACACCCGGATCTGGCCCACTGGAGCGGTCATCCCCCTCTCGGAAAGGACCGTTCCATGACCTCCGTCCGTCGTCACGCCGCCCGCGGCCTCGTGGCCCTCGCCGCCGCCGTCGCCGTCAGCGCCCCGCTGGCCGCCCCGGCCGTCGCCGCCCCCGCCGCAACGGAGACCCCGGCCGCCGCGCAGTCCGTCACGGGCAAGCCCGTAGTGCGTCCCGACGTCGTGGGTCATCGTGGTGCCTCCGGCTACCGCCCCGAGCACACCCTGGCCGCCTACGAGCTGGCCGCCGCCCAGGGCGCGGATGTGATCGAGCCGGATCTGGTCTCCACCCAGGACGGCGTGCTCGTGGTCCGCCACGAGAACCTGATCGACGGCACCACGGACGTCGCCCAGCGACCCGAGTTCGCGGACCGCAGGACCACCAAGGTCGTCGACGGCGTGGCCCTCACCGGCTGGTTCACCGAGGACTTCACCCTCGCCGAGCTCAAGACCCTGCGCGCCAAGGAGCGCCTGCCGCAGGTCCGCCCCGAGTCCGCGTCCTACGACGGCCGGTACCAGGTGCCCACCTTCGAGGAGGTGCTCGAGCTGCGGGAGCGCCTCTCGGCCCGGCACGGCCGCGAGATCGGCGTCATCCCCGAGATCAAGCACCCCACCTACTTCGACTCCATCGGCCTGTCCATGGAGGAGCGCGTCGTCGAGCTGCTCGACGAGCACGGCCTGAACAAGCGCAACGCCCCCGCCACCGTGCAGTCCTTCGAACTCGCCAACCTGCGCGATCTCAACGAGAACCTCGGCCTCAAGGCCGAGACGGTGTTCCTCTCCAGCGTCACCGGCGCACCCTATGACTCCGTGGCCGCCGGCGACGAACTCCGCTACTACGACTTCTACGAGACCGCCGCGGGCATGCGCGAGATCCGCGCGGCCGGCGTCGACACGCTCGGCCCGGCCTTCGCGCAGATCATCACCAAGGAGAAGGACGGCTCGATGGGCGAGGAGACCGCGTTCGTCTCCCTCGCCCACCGCGCGGGCCTCGAGGTGGTGCCGTACACCTTCCGCGCCGAGAACCAGTTCCTCTACACGGAGTTCCGCTCCTCCACGGACCGGAACGCACAGGGCGACATGGTCGGCATGATCCAGCCGTTCCTCGACGCCGGCATCGACGGCTTCTTCACCGACCACCCCGACCTCGGCGTGCAGGCCGTGGACGTCTGGATGCAGGGCAAGAAGGAGCACCCGGGCCGGGGCGTCGGCAAGACCGCCCAGCGGGGCCTGAAGGTGCGCTGACCCCGTCCCGACCGGAGACGATCCCGGCGGACCCGAGGTCTTCCGGCAGGGTCCCTGCGGTGCTTACCTTGGCGCTCAAGACCGGTGGACCCGGTGACGTGGACGGCCAGAAGGGCCGGCCATGAGGGACGCCGACCCGGACGAAGGAAGGCACAGCATGACGACGAACACGCCGAAGAACGCCCACGGCTCCTCAGCCGAGGGCCGTGACGCCAAGGACCAGGCGAAGGGCAAGGCCCAGCAGGCCGCGGGCGAGGCCCAGGGCCAGGCGAAGGCCGTGGCCCACGACGCCAAGGACAAGGCCCAGGACCTCGCGGCCACCGCCAAGCACGAGGCCGGCCAGGTGAAGGACGAGGCCGCTGACCAGGTGCAGTCGCTGGTCGGCTCCGCCCAGGAGCAGGTCGGCGCGCAGGTGCAGACCCAGCAGGAGCGGCTCGCGGGCCAGGTGCGCAGCTACACCGACGACCTGCACCGCGTGGTCTCCGGCGAGCAGCCGCAGACCGACCTGGTGCGCCAGGGCGTCGCCTCGGTGGCGGACCGTGCCGAGGCCCTGACGCAGCGCCTGGAGACCGCCTCCCCGCAGGACCTGCTGCAGGACGTGCGCGGCTTCGCCGCTCGCCGCCCGGGCACGTTCCTGGCCCTCGCCCTGGGCGCGGGGCTGGTGGCCGGTCGACTGACGCGCGGCATCCGCGACGCCGCCCAGCCGGACTCCGCCGCCTCCACCGCGCCGCGCCGTCACGAGACCCGTCCGGAGGCGGTGCACGCGGACGTGACCCCGCACCACCTGGACTCGCAGGCTCCGGCCTACTCGAGCGATTCGCTCTCCCAGGCCGACGGCCGCGTCGCGGACGGTGCCGGGCCCCGCCGCGCGGCCGGCGTCGGGGACATCCCGTACGGCACGCAGGCGCCGGTCCAGCAGGGCCTGACCGCCGAGCGGCCGTTCGACCAGACCCGGCCCGGGGGTGACGCATGAGCACCGCCCACGAACCGTTCCGCGACGCGACGCCGCGCTCCGGCGCGCACACCCCGCCGCCCACGCAGGCGGAGTTCCGCGCCGAGCACGAGAGCCTCGGCGAGATGTTCCAGAGCCTGTCGGCCAAGCTGTCGACGCTGGTCAGCCAGGAGATCGCCCTGGCCAAGGCCGAGGCCACCGAGTCCGCGAAGAAGGCCGGCAAGGGGGCGGGCCTGCTGGCCGGCGCCGCCGTCGGCGGCTTCTTCCTGCTGATGTTCCTGTCCCTGGCCCTGATGCACCTGCTCGACGTGTTCCTGCCGATCGGCTGGGCCGCGTTGATCGTGGCCGTGCTGTGGGGCGTCGTCGCGGCCGTGCTGGCCGTGCAGGGCAAGAAGGACATCGAGAAGATCAAGGGTCTGCCGCAGACCCAGGAGACGCTTCAGGAGATCCCCGAGACCCTGAACCCCGCGAAGGAGACGCGATGACCACGAGCAACAACCCCGATGAGATCCGCGCCGACATCGAGCGCACGCGCCGCGAGCTCGGCCAGGACGTGGACGCCCTCGCCGAGAAGGTGAGCCCCACGAAGGCCGTGTCCCGGCAGACCAACCGCATCAAGGACGGCTTCATCCACGCGAAGGAGAACATCATGGGCTCCCCCGAGCAGCACCGCCACGAGCCCTCGCTGGGCGATCGCGCCCACGGGGTGCTCGACGACGCCCGGGCCTCCGCGTACGGCGCGGCAGGCCAGGCCCAGGACCGCCTGGGCGACGCCGGCGACCGCGTGTCCGAGTGGGCCGACGACGCCCAGCACGCCCTGCACCAGGCCCCGGCTCAGCTGCGCGGCCGCACCGCGGGCAACCCGCTGGCCGCCGGGGTGATCGCCTTCGGCGCCGGCCTGCTGCTCAGCTCGCTGATCCCCGCCTCACGCGTGGAGCAGCGCGCCGCGGAGGGCCTCAAGGACCAGGCCGCCCCGCTGGTGGACGAGGCCAAGCAGGCTGTCCAGCAGTTGCGCGAGGACCTCGAGCCCGCCGCCCGCGAGGCCGCCGGGAGCGTGAAGGAGTCGGCCGCCGAGGCCGCTTCCCATCTCAAGGACCAGGGCACGGACACGGCGCAGGACCTCAAGGCGGAGTCCCAGGACGCCGCCCGCCAGGTGAAGGACACGGCGAAGAACGCCTGAGCCCGACCCGAGCACGACGCCGGCCGGTCCCGTTGACGGGGCCGGCCGGCGTCGCGCGTGGCGGGGCCGAATCCGGCCCGCGGCTCAGGCCTTGGACCAGATGCGCGTGGTGAGGCGGAAGTCCTCCCCGAGGCCCCGTGCCTAGACTCGGAGGGTGACCCCTCTCGACCGCGTCCCCGACCAGCGCCCCGTCCCCGCCGGCACCGGCCTGACCCTCGAGGACGCCCTCCCCGCTCCCGTGACGGCCGAGGCCGACGGCGTCTCCGCGCGCCCGCGTCTGGCCCGGACCGTCGCCGAGATGCGCTCCGCTCTCCGTGAGCTCGTCGCCCACGCCACGGACGACGGCGACGCCGAGCCCGTCACCGTCGGCCTGATCCCCACGATGGGCGCCCTCCACGGCGGCCACGCGGCCCTGGTGCGGCGGGCCCGCGCCGAGAACGACGTCGTCGCGGTCAGCATCTTCGTGAACCCGCTCCAGTTCGGCGATCCGGCCGACCTGGAGCACTATCCGCGCACCCTGGACGCGGACCTGGACCTGCTGGCGGCGGCGGGCGCCGACGTCGTGTTCGCCCCGGACGTGCAGGAGATGTACCCGGGCTACCCGGACGCGCCGATCGTCACCGTCTCCGCCGGCCGCATGGGGGAGGTCCTCGAGGGCGCCTCCCGCCCGGGCCACTTCGACGGCGTGGCCACCGTCGTGGCGAAGCTGTGGAACATCGTGCGCCCGGCGGTGCCGGCCCTGCGCAGCTACTTCGGCCAGAAGGACGCGCAGCAGCTCACCGTCCTGCGCCGCCTGGCCACGGACCTGGACATCGACGTCGACGTCCGCGCCGTACCCATCGTCCGCTCGCCCGAGGGCCTCGCGCTCTCCAGCCGCAACACCCGCCTGGACGCCGCGGGCCTGGAGCACGCGCTCGTCCTCAGCCGCGCCCTGCGCTCCCTGGCCGACGCCGCGGCGGCCGGTGAGCCCGTCGACGTCCAGGCCGCTCGCCGGATGGTCGAGGACGAGCCGGGCGTCGAGCTGGACCACCTCGTGGTGGTGGACCGGGACACCTTCGCCGAGCTCGGTCCGGAGCTGCTGTGCCAGCCGCTGCGCCGCGAGGCCCTCGCCCTCGTGGCCGCGCACGTGCCGCCCGTCCGGCTGATCGACACCATGGTGCTGCCCGTCGCGGGGCCGCTGCCGTGACCCCGGAGCGTCTCGCCGCCGCCTTCGACGGCCCCTCGCCCGCGCTCGCCGCGACGCTGCTGGGGTGCCGGCTGACCGTCGTCGCCCCGGACGGCGCCGTCACCGTGCGGCTGACCGAGACCGAGGCGTACGGGAACGCGGGAGCGGACCCCGGCGCCCACTCGTTCCGCGGCCGCACCGAGCGCAATGCCGCGCTGTTCGGGCCGCCGCGGCGCACGTACGTGTACCTGAACTACGGCATCCACCGCTGCCTGAACCTGGTGGGCCACCCCGAGGGGGAGGCCGGCGGTGTGCTGCTGCGTGCGGCCGAGGTGCTTGCAGGAGGGGACCTCGCGGTGGCCCGCCGTGGCCGGGACACCGGCCCCAAGCTGCTCTCCGGCCCGGGCAACCTCGGCCAGGGCCTCGGCATCACCCTGGAGATGGGCCACGCGCCCGTGGAGATCGTCGCCGCGCCGCCGGAGGTGGCCGACGACGGTGGCACCTCGGCCCGCCTCGCCGCGCCGGCCGCGCCCGCCCGCTTCCTCCTGGCCCCGCCCGCGCCCCGCGATCCGGCCGAGCCGCCGATCGAGGTCGTGACGGGCCCGCGCGTCGGCGTCTCGGGGGAGGGCGGCTCCGTGCGCTTCCCGTGGCGGTTCAGCGTGGCCGGCCACCGCAGCGTGTCCGCGTTCCGGCGTGGCCGCAACGTGCCGGACTGACCCCCAGACCTTGTCGACCGCCCCGGCCCCGTGCCTAGGTTGATCCCATGACCGAGATGAACAAGACCGCCCACGGCGAGACCCAGCAGACCGTCACCCGGACCATCGACGCGTCCGCCAAGGACGTGTTCGACTTCCTGACCCTGCCCGCGAACCACGCGAAGTTCGACGGCTCGGGCATGGTGCAGTCCGACGACAAGACCCAGCGCATCCAGAAGGTCGGCGACGTGTTCACCATGAACATGCACGCGGAGCACATGGGTGGCGACTACCAGACCGACAATCACGTGGTCGCCTACGACCCGAACAAGCTGGTCGGCTGGAAGACCGCCCCCGCCGGCACCGAGCCCAAGGGTTGGCAGTGGGTCTACCGGCTCGAGGACAACGGCTCCGGCAGCACGGTCGTGTCCCTCACCTACGACTGGACCGCCGTGACCGACCCGGAGCTGCTGGCGAAGAACCTCTTCCCGATGGTCTCCGAGGAGCAGATGGAGGAGTCGCTCGCGAAGCTGGCCGCCGAGGTCGGCTGACCCCCGCCTCCCGACGGCGGCCTCCGGGCTGGCCGTCCCCTCGACGACGGGCACGCACCCGGCCAGGGTGCGTGCCCGTCGTCGTGTCCGGTGTCACGGCTAGAGTGCCGTGCGAGACCGTCCACCCCCACGTCCAGGAGGATCCGCCGTGACCGCCACCGCCGAGCCCGAAGTCCCGTCGCCGCGCGAGGACCTGTACCGCCACGTCAACGCCGGGTGGCTGGACACCCACGAGATCCCCGCGGACCAGGGCGCCTACGGCGCGTTCCTCGAGCTGCGGGACGCGGCCGAGCTCGCCGTCCGGCACCTGTGCGAGGACGCCGTGCGCGAGGTCGGCGCGGGCTTCGACCCCGCCCAGGCGCGCGTGCAGGCCACGGCCGCGGCCGGCGCGCACCGGGACGCCCCGCTCGCGCCGCTGGATGCGGAGGACACGGAGGGCATGGAGCATCCGGAGCTCAAGCGCCGGATCGCCGCGCTGTACGCCTCCTTCATGGACGACGAGACCGTGGAGGCCCGCGGCCTCGAGCCGATCGCCTCGGACCTGGCGGCGGTGGCCACCGTGTCCACCCCCGCGGAGCTGCTCGCCCTGTCCGGGCGACTGCAGCGCCAGGGCGTCTCCGGCCTCATCAACACCGGTGCCCTCAACGACGCCGGGAACCCGGGCCGCATGCTCCTGCACCTGCTCCAGGGCGGCCTGGGCCTGCCGGACGAGTCCTACTACCGGGACGAGGCCTACGCCGGGATCCTCGAGCAGTACACCGAGCACACCGGCCGCCTGCTGACGCTGGCCGGGATCGGCGCGGACCGGGACGAGGCCGCCGCGCTGGGCGTCCGGGTGGTGGAGCTGGAGAAGCGCATCGCCGCCCTGCACTGGGACCTGGTCCGCAGCCGGGACGCCGTGGCCCGCTACAACCCCATGACCCACGACCGGCTGACGGAGCTCTTCCCCCTGGCCGACGCGTGGCTCGAGGGCGTGGACGCCGCCGGCGAGCGCGCCGCGGAGGTCGTGGTGTGGCAGCCGGACTTCCTCTCCGGTGTGCAGGGGCTGCTCGAGGGACCCGAGGCCGCCGACCTCGAGGACTGGCGTCACTGGCTGATCCTGCAGGTGCTGCGCTCCTTCGCCGGCTTCCTGCCGGACGCGTTCGTGCAGGAGAACTTCTCCTTCTACGGCCGCCGCCTGGCCGGCACCGAGGAGGTCCGCCCCCGCTGGAAGCGCGCGGTCGCGTTCGTCAACGGGGCGGCCGGCGAGGACGTGGCGCAGCTCTACGTGGCCCGCCATTTCCCGCAGGGCCACGTGGCCGCGATGGACGAGCTCGTGGGCCTGCTCCAGGAGGCCTATCGCCGGTCCATCGAGGAGCTCGAGTGGATGGGCGAGGAGACCCGTCAGCGGGCGCTCGAGAAGCTGGCGATGTTCCGCCCCATGGTGGGCTACCCCTCGAAGTGGCTGGACTACTCCGCCCTCGAGGTCCACGCCGGCGACCTGCTGGGCAACGCCCGCTCCTCCTCGGAGCTCGAGTGGGAGCGGGACCTGCGCAAGATCGCGGACGGGCCGGACCCGGAGGAGTGGCACATCACGCCGCAGACGGTGAACGCGTACTACTCCCCGCTCGAGAACGCGATCGTCTTCCCGGCCGCCATTTTGCAGCCCCCGTTCTTCGACCCCGAGGCCTCGATGGCCGCGAACCTGGGGGCGATCGGCGCCGTGATCGGCCACGAGATCGGCCACGGCTTCGACGACCAGGGCTCGCGGTACGACGGCGCCGGTCGGCTCGAGGACTGGTGGACCGAGGAGGACCGCGCGGCGTTCACCGAGCGCACCTCCCGGCTGGTGGCCCAGTACAACGCGCTCTCCCCGGCCGAGGCCCCGGACCACCGCGTCAACGGCGAGTTCACCCTGGGGGAGAACATCGGCGACCTCGGCGGCCTGGGCATCGCCCACCGCGCCTTGGAGATCTGGCGGGACGAGGGCGACGGCGCCTCCCTCGACGCCGCGGCGGGGGACCGCGAGTTCTTCACCGCCTGGGCCACCGTGTGGCGTCAGCTCACGCGACCGGAGGCCATGGTCACCCGCATCGCCTCGGACCCGCACTCGCCCAACGAGTTCCGCTGCAACCAGGTGGTCAAGAACCTCGACGCCTTCCACGAGGCGTTCGGCACGCGCGAGGGGGATCCCATGTGGCTGGCCCCGGAGGAGCGCGTCACCATCTGGTGATCCCGCCCGCCGGCCGGGCCCCGCGGGTCCGGCCGGCGGCTCACTCGGATTCGGCGGGGTCCTGCATCCGGGTCTGACGCTCGGCGGCCAGCCGGTCCAGCAGGCGCGTCAGCGTCCGGATGTCCTCGCGGTCCCAGCGCGCCAGGTCGTCGCGCAGCCCGCGACCCGCCGGGCCGCCGCGCACCGCGTCGAGGCGGGCGAGCCCCTCGGGGCTGGCGCTCAGGAGGGCGGAGCGGCGGTCCCGCGGGTCCGGCTCTCGGGTGATCAGCCCGGCGGCCTCGAGGTCGCGGACCATGCGGGAGACCTGCGCGCGGTCCACCAGCAGGCCCTCGGCCACGGCCGAGGGCGTCATGGTCCCCTCGTTGGCCAGCATCATGAACGCCTTCATCGCCCCGACGGACAGGGCCGGGCTGAGGGCCGCCGCGTAGCGGACCATCACCTGGCGGTGCTGCAGGACCAGACGCGAGAACGCCTGCTCGAGCCCCTGGACGGCGGCCTCGAAGCCCGCGTCGTCGCCGCCTCCGCCCGGGTCCGGGGCGCCGTCAGCCACGGCGGGCCCGGACCAGCGCGGTGACGACGGCCGCCAGCAGGGCCGTCCCTGCCACGGCCAGCGCCGCGGGGACGACGGGCCGGTCGGCCACCGCCGTCGCCGGGCGCTCGGCCGACACCGACCGGGACTCCTCCGGGTCCTCGGCCGGATGCTGCCCCTGCGCCGCGGTCACCACGGGGATCGGGCCGGTCGCGGGCAGCGTCTGCATGGCCTCGGCCGTGGCATGGGTGGCCAGGTCGGCGCGGGTGGCGTGGAGGCGCTCGGAGGTGGTCATGCGGCCCAGTGGGAGGTTCGGCAGGAACAGGATCGCGATCAACGCGACGATCGCGAGCGGCACGGCCACGAGGAAGGCGAGGGCGATGCCCTGCGCGTAGACGTCCTCGAAGATCACCCGCAGCGAGTCGGGCATCTCTGCCACGCGTGGCAGGGTGCTGGACTGCAGGCTCTCGGACCACTCGGCGGCGTCCGGGCCCAGGCTGCGCAGGGCCGCGGCGAGGTCCGCGCGGCGCTCCTCGATGCGGTCCGGGACCACGTTGGAGACCACGGCGCCCATCACGGCGACACCGATGCTGCCGCCCAGGGTGCGGAAGAAGGTGACGCCGGAGCTGGCGACGCCCATCTGCCGCGGGTCGGTGGTGTTCTGCACCACGAGCACGAGGTTCTGCATGGTCATGCCGACGCCGGCGCCGAGCAGGAACATGTAGAGGGACACCAGCCAGAAGGAGGTGTCGTAGTGCAGGGTGCCGAGCAGGGCGGTGCCGGCGATCAGCAGGACGGCGCCGATCACGAGCCAGCGCTTCCACACGCCGGTGCGGGTGATGAGGCCGCCGATCACCGTGGAGGACACGAGCAGGCCGAGGATCATCGGGATGGTCATGAGGCCGGCCTGGGTCGGCGTCGCGCCGCGGGCCAGCTGCATGTACTGGGCCAGGTAGACGGAGGAGCCGAACATGGCCAGGCCCGTGGCGATCGAGGCGATCGTCGCGAGGGTGAAGGTGCGGTCGCGGAAGAGGGTGAGCGGGATGAGCGGCTCGGCGACGCGCAGCTCGGTCACGACGAACAGGACGGTGGCGACGGCGGCGCCGCCGAGCATCCACGCGGTGGTGGTGCTGGCCCAGTCGAAGTCGCGACCGGCGCTGGTGACCCAGATCAGCAGCAGCGCGGTGGCCGCGGTCAGGAACACGATGCCGAGGTAGTCGATGGACACCTTCTGGCGCTCGCGGTGCGGGAGGTGGAGGGTGCGCTGCACCATCACCAGGGCGACGACGGCGAAGGGCACCGCCACGAAGAAGTTCCAGCGCCAGCCCCACAGGTCGGTGATCACGCCGCCGGCGAGCGGGCCGCCCACCGTGGCCACGGCCATCACGGCGCCGAACAGGCCCATGTAGCGGCCGCGCTCACGCGGGCTGATGATGTCCGCCATGATCACCTGGCTGAGCGCGACGAGGCCGCCGCCGCCCAGGCCCTGCACGGTGCGGCAGACGATCAGGAAGGTCGGATCGTGGGTGAACCCGGCCGCCGCGGAGGCGGCGACGAAGATCGCCAGGGCGACCTGGAAGAGGACCTTGCGGTTGACGAGGTCGGCCAGCTTGCCCCAGATCGGGGTGGCGATGGCCGTGGCGAGCAGGGCCGAGGTGATGACCCAGGTGTAGGCGGTCTGGTCGCCGCCGATGTCGTGGATGATCACCGGCATCGAGGTCGAGACCACCGTGTTGGCGATCATCGAGACGAACATGCCCAGCAGGAGGCCGGTCAGGGCCTGGAGCACGGAGCGGTGGCGCGCGGCGTCGGCGCGCTCGAGCGAGGGGGCGCCGGCCGGCGCGACGGCCTCGGGGGCGGGGGAGGTTGGGGTCATGGGGTCCTTCGGCGGGAGGGGCGGCGCGGTGATTGACATAAGTCAATGATTGACGAGAGTCAATCATAAGGGGCGTCGGCCCGGGCCGCACCCGCCGTCCGCGGTTAGCCTGGTCACGCCGGACGACGCCGCGTCCTCCCCCCGATCCGAGAGTGAGGCCCGCCGTGACCCCCCGTTTCCTGCTCATGACCCGCCTCCCTGAGCCCGGGCTCGGAATGCTGCGCGAGGCCGGAGAGGTGGTGGACGGCGCCGACGTCGGAGGGGACGCCGCGCTCGCGCGGCTGGTGGCCTCGGGGGACTACGACGTCGTCGTCGCGGCCCTGGACCAGAAGTTCACCGCCGACGTGCTCGCCGACGCGCGGATCAGGGGCATCGCCAACTACGCGGTCGGCTACAACAACGTGGACGTGGCCGCCGCGACGCGGCGGGGGATCGCCGTCGGCAACACCCCGGACGTGCTCACGGACGCCACCGCGGACATCGCGATGCTCCTGATCCTCGGGGTGACCCGCCGTGCCCCCGAGGGTGAGCGGATGGTGCGCGAGGGACGCTTCCACGGCTGGGCGCCGGACCTGCTCGTGGGCCGGGACGTGCGTGGCGCGACCCTGGGCCTGGCCGGTTTCGGGCGGATCGGCAAGGCGGTGGCCGAGCGTGCGCTCGCCTTCGGCATGGAGGTCGTGTTCGCGCCGCGGCCGCCCGCGCACCGGGAGGTCGCGGCCGCGGAGCTCGGCGACCTCGCCGGCCGCGTCCGTCAGGTCCGCTGGGAGGAGCTCGTCGAGGTCGCGGACGTCCTGTCCCTCCACGTGCCCCTGACGGACGACACCCATCACCTCGTGGATGCGGACGTGATCGCGAAGATGAAGGACGACGCCGTCCTCGTCAACACGGCCCGGGGGCCCGTGGTGGACGAGGCGGCCCTCGTCACCGCCCTGCGCGAGGGGCGGCTCTTCGGCGCCGGTCTGGACGTCTACGAGGACGAGCCCGCCCTCGCCCCGGGCCTGGCCGAGCTGGAGAACGTGATGCTCCTGCCGCATCTGGGCTCCGCCACCCGGGACACCCGCGCCGCGATGGCCGAGCTGGCCGCGCGCAACGCGATCGCCATGGCCACGGGCGCGGAGGCCCCGGCCCTCGTCAACCCCGAGGTGCGCGGCTGACCGGCGGGGCGCCGTCGGTAGACTCGGGGACCGTGACCACCCAGAACTCCGCCTCCGCCGCCGTCGACCACCACGATCAGCAGGCCGTCCGCGCCGCCAAGCGTGAGCAGCTGCTCGCCTCGGGCCGCGAGGCCTACCCCGTGCAGGTGCCGCGCACCCACGCGCTGGCCGAGGTGCGTGAGCGGTTCGACGGCCACGAGCCCGACTGGACCTCGGGCGAGACCGTGTCGGTGACCGGGCGCGTCGTCTTCCTCCGCAACACCGGCAAGCTCTGCTTCGCCACCCTGCAGGAGTCCGGCGCGGACGGGGAGGCCGTCCGCCTCCAGGTCATGGTGTCCCTGGCCGCCGTCGGTGAGGAGTCCCTGGCCGAGTGGAAGAAGGTCGTGGACCTGGGCGACTTCCTCTCCGTCACCGGCGAGGTGATCGTCTCGCGCCGCGGCGAGCTGTCCATCATGGCCTCGGCGTGGGAGATGGCCTCCAAGGCGCTGCGCCCCCTGCCCGTGCTGCACGCGGACCTGAACGAGGAGACCCGCGTCCGCCAGCGCTACGCGGACCTGATCGTGCGCGAGGAGGCCCGCCGCATGGTCTACACCCGGGCCAAGGTCACCTCGGCGGTGCGGCGCACCCTCGAGGGCCACGGCTACGTGGAGGTGGAGACCCCGATGCTCCAGCTGGTCCACGGCGGCGCCCTCGCACGTCCCTTCGAGACGCACCTCAACGCGTTCGACCAGCCGATGACCCTGCGCATCGCCACCGAGCTGTACCTCAAGCGCGCCGTCGTCGGCGGCATCGACCGCGTGTTCGAGATCGGCCGCGTGTTCCGCAACGAGGGCGTGGACTCGACCCACTCGCCCGAGTTCACCACCCTCGAGTCCTATGAGGCGTGGGCGGACATGCACGTCATGGCCGAGCGCATGCAGGAGATCATCCTCAACGCCGCGGACGCGGTGGGCGCCGGGCGTCGGCTCGAGACCGCGAAGGGCGTCATCGACCTCGACGGCGAGTGGGCCTGGGTCGCCGTGTACCCGGGGCTGTCCGAGGCCGTGGGCCGCGAGATCACCCCGGAGACGGACGCCGAGACGCTGCGGGCGATCGCCGCGGAGCACGAGGTCAAGGTGGACCCCGCGTGGGACGCGGAGAAGCTCGTGATCGAGCTGTTCGGCGAGATCGTGGAGCCCACCCTGATGAACCCCACGTTCGTGTACGACTACCCGCCGGCCGCCCAGCCGCTCGCGCGCCCGCACCGCTCGGACGACCGGGTCATCGAGGCCTGGGACCTGATCATCGGCGGCATGGAGCGCGGCACCGCGTTCTCCGAGCTGATCGACCCCGTCATCCAGCGCGAGCGCCTGACCGCCCAGTCGGCGATGGCGGCCGCCGGCGACGACGAGGCGATGCAGCTGGACGAGGACTTCCTGCGCGCCCTCGAGTACGGCGCCCCGCCCATGGGCGGCATCGGCCTGGGCATCGACCGCCTGGTGATGCTGTTCACGGACGCCGGCATCCGCGAGACCATCCTCTTCCCGCTGCTCAAGCCGGAGGCCTGACATGGCCGACTTCTGGGACTACTTCTCCGTCCTCGCCCCCTCGATCGGCCTCGGGCTCATCTTCTGGCTGGTGATGCGTTCCCTGCTGCGTTCGG
>NZ_JALJRI010000061.1:0-4173 GCF_024519795.1 Micrococcus sp. Mcc89
GCTCCTCCGGCCTCGTTGGCACCGGCCCGAGTCAACAACGTCATGCCCTCCTACAGCTAGCGCGGATCCCGATCCTTATCGCGCTCGGAGCGTTGCTGGATGACACGGTCCCCACCACTGTGTACCCAAAACGACGCGACGGCACCGAAGCCTGGGGCTGGCCGGAGTCGGGTACGGAACAGGAATTCGAGTGGCGCGTACTCAGCGACGGCCCGGATGAACCGGAGCGGGTCACTGTCGTGTTCTCCATTTCAGGATCGATCGAAGCGGATCGACTTCCTGCTGAGACCACCGACGGGGCACGCATCTATGAGGTCAGACCTGCTGGAGTGACGCCGAACTTTGACTTGGTAGACACCCCGGCGACGGTCGACATGTTTGCACAGTGCTGGCGGTCCCTGATCGCTGAGATCGAAACTCTTGCAAGCGTCGAAACCATCAGCCTCGTACCGGCGGTACCCACGACCGTGGCCGTCGCGATCGGTCGATCAATTAACGCGTCCGTGCACCCAGCCATGCGCGTCTACGACCGGACCGGTCACGAAGCAAGTTACACATTCACCATGGAGCTGCCCCGATGAAACTTCTTCCGTACTTCAAGTCCTTCTTGGACAACACTGTCAACCTCAATGACACGCGCATCGCGAAGCTGAACAGCCGAGTCGACTCGGTCACTTCCTTCCTGCGTGAGCACGAAACGTTCAGCGAGTACTTCATCGACGTCATCCCACAGGGGTCGTACGCACACCGAACAATTATTAAGCCGGTCGGAAGTCGCGAGTTCGACGCTGACGTACTCCTGGCAATGCGGGAGCATCCGACCTGGACGCCCGCCGAGTACACCGCAGAGCTCAAACGAGCCTTCGAGGCGAGCGCAACGTACAAGGGAAAGGCGCACAAGCGGACCCGGTGCGTCTTCCTCGACTACGCGGACGACTTCCACATTGATGTCATCCCGTTCGTGGAGGATCGCCCCGCCATCACCAACAACAAGCGCGACGATTGGGAGGTGACCGATCCCCTAGCGTTTACGGAATGGCTAGCTGGCAAGTCTCGCATCGTGGGCGGCGGACGGCTTCAAGCGGTGCTTCGCCTGCTGAAATATTTGCGCGATTCAAAGACCACGTTCTCGATCAAGTCAGTTCTGCTGACAATCCTCGTCGGGAACGTAGTTGAAAGCTGGCGATCCACCGCTGACGCGAAGTACTACGGCGACACTGCAACCGCTCTGGTTCACATCATCGAGGATCTCAGCGCCTACCTGCAGGACAACCCATCCATGCCACCGATCTATGATCCTGCTGGCACAGGTCGCGATTTTGGGGAGCGATGGGATCAGGACGGCTACGCGAATTTCCGGACGCAGATTGCTTCCTACGCAGCGAAGATGCGGGCCGCGTACGATGCGGAGGTCCTCGACGACGCAGTAGCGGGCTGGCAAAGCGTGTTCGGCACGTCCTTCACCGCACCTGTCGTGCAGGCTGCAGAAAAAGCGTCGCCGACCGAAGAGTTCATCGATTCCACCCTCCGGATTCCGATCCGCCTAACGGAGAGCGTCACGCTCGTTGGCAGAGTCCGTAGGGCCGGCGTGGCACGTGCCTACGACTTGCCAAGGCGAGGCGATCGGGTTCAGAAGAACAGGACCATCGACTTCGAGCTTCGGGACCTGAGCGTTACAGGCCCCCACCAAGTGTTCTGGAAGGTCAAGAACAACGGCTCCGAAGCCCTCGACGCACAGCAACCGCGCGGGCAGGTCGAAGAGGGAAGCTCCAGCCGGTACGAGAGCACCTCATACGTCGGAAGCCATTACGTCGAGGTGTATATCGTCCAGAACAATGTGTGCGTCGCGATGAGCCGGCAGCCGGTCATCATCCAGCCACGCTGACACAGAATCCAAGGAGTAACAGCAAGACCCCGGTTACAGATGCCGCAGGGGTCTTGCTATGCGCCAGGGGCGGAGGCTTCCCGTACGCGGAACGTGGTACGGGACGCCACAGCATCATCTATTTTGTGAAGGTCACCCTGCCTCCGGATAGTCCGTCGATCCTGATCTCGAACTCGACGCCGTCCAGAGTCGACATACTCCACCCATCATTGAATTCGTACGTCTCCCCAGGTGCAAGAGTGTCTAAGCTCACACCATTGCTCGCGGTGTCGTCGCTCACCGAAAGGACTTCGCTTTCCCCCTCTGCGTCATTCGTTGCCTGAGTAGAGATGAAGCTACCGTCGCGAGCTCCATCGGCGACGTTCTTGATTGTCACGGGAAAATAGATATTTACGGGCAGCCGGGGCATCTTGTGGGCGCGGCTATTCCAGAAGGTCGCGCTGTCGCTCGGCGTGAACTCAACCGGATCCAGCACGGTAATTTCGAGTGCAACGTCTCCTGCGCGCGTGGTGTCGGTGTAGATCACGGTCTGCCCAAACGTGCAATCCGCCGACGCCCCCACCATGGAACAGTCAGTGGGCACGGTCGCGCTGGGCGTCGGACTCGGGGAACCGTCTTCGCTAGTTTCCGCAGGCGCTGTTGCCGTTGATGCCGGAGACTCGACCACAGCGGGCGTCGCACTCCGCTCGCTGATCACACCGATGGTGATGATCACCGCCAAGACGACAGCCAAGACGACAGCGCCGATGATCCATAGCACGCGACGGGACCTCGGCTTCGGGCGTCGAAGCGTAATCTCGGTACGGAGCTTCCCGGGCGACTGGGACACCAGTTCCCAGCCGTCGTCTTCCCACTTCTTGATCGTGCGAGCTTCCATGCCCCGTACGGCCCGAATCGACCGGGTCTCGTAGCTAGCGTCGGTTCCGGTGGTCATCGACTATTTGTCCCCAGTTCTGGGCCGGTGGCGACCCAAGTCGATTCTATAGATTGCGGATGCCGCTCAGACGGTAGAGCTGGGGTCAGGCTCTTGAGTCGAAGTCCTCGAACTGAAGCGCCCTGGGTTTCGTTCCGATCCCGACGAAGGAGAATTGGAACATGCCCAAGAAGTTCAGCCCCGAGCTGCGTGAGCGCGCGATCAGGATGGTCCTGGAGCGCTAAGCCACGCAAGGAGGGCCCCGTTCGCATTCCATCCGGGCGGTAGCCCCGCAGCTTGATGTCAGCGAAGAGACCTTGCGGATGTGGTGCCAACGCCACGGCCACGAAGTAGCCCAGGCACCCGCCTCAGAGACCCCTGCGGAGGAGATCCGCAGGCTCAAACGCGAGCTGGCCGAGGCACGGCGCGCGAACGAGATCCTCAAGGCCGCCTCGGCTTTTTTCGCAGCGGAGCTCGACCGCCCCACGACGAGATGATCGCGTTCATCGATGAACACCGCGATCAGTTCTTCGGTCGAGGCCATCTGCCGCACCCTTCGTGCGACGGAATGTGGGTTCATCACCTCGACGTGAGCTACCGCGCCGCGAAGACACGACCAGCCTCCGCGCGGGCCCTGCGAGACGTCCTGCTCCTGGAGGAGGTCAAGCGGATCCATGCCGAGAACTACAGCGTCTACGGGGTGCGCAAGATGCACCACGCGATGCGCCGCGCCGGGTGGGAGATCGGCCGTGACCAAGTCGCCCGCCTCATGCGGGCCACAGGCCTGCAGGGCGTGCGCCGCGGCCGTAAGCCGATCACGACCTGCCCTGCAGGTGAGCCGGATGCTCGTCCTGACCTCGTCGAGCGTCGCTTCACTGCCGAGCGCCCGCACCGGCTCTGGGTCGTAAGACATCACCTACGTGCGCACGATCTCGGGGTTCTGCTACGTCGCTTTCATCACTGACGTCTACTCCCGGCGCATCGTGGGATGGGCGGTCTCAGGCAGCCTGCACACGGTCGGGCTGCCGCTGCTGGCCCTGGAGCACGCCCTGTTGAGCACGGGAGCCAGCCGTAGCCGGCAGGGACTGATCCACCACTCGGACCGAGGCGCCCAGTACGTCAGCTTGGCCTACTCGGACGCGCTCATCACCGCCGGGGTGAGCGCCTCAGTGGGCACCGTGGGCGACTCCTACGACAACGCTCTGGCTGAAACCGTGAACGGGCTCTATAAGGCCGAGCTCATCCATGCCAAGCGGATCTGGGAGTCCGTCGAGGCGGTCGAGCTGGCCACCATGGGGTGGGTGCACTGGTGGCACACCGCCCGCATCCACGAGGCCCTTGGCTATCGCACTCCCGCAGAGGTTGAGGCGGCTTA
>NZ_JALJRI010000062.1:0-15344 GCF_024519795.1 Micrococcus sp. Mcc89
GCTCCTCCGGCCTCGTTGGCACCGGCCCGAGTCAACAACGTCATGCCCTCCTACATCTAGGCCCGGGCGCGGACGGGCCCCGGACGCGGCGAGGCCGCCACGGTGACGCGGTGGCGCCGGCCGTGACGGCCTCGTCGAGGGTCCTCGCGGAGGCGGGGGTCAGCCCTTCGGGCCCTTGCCGTTGCCGTTGCCCTTGCCCTTGCCGTTGCCGTTGCCCTTGCCCTTGCCGTTGCCGTTGCCCTTGCCGTTGTTGCCCTTGCCCTTGTTGCCCTTCGCCTTGCCGGCGCCCTTGCCGATGCCGTTGTTCCCGGTGGCGTTGAACACCTGGACGACGCACGGACGCGGGGCCGCGACCTTGTCGCCCACCTGGACCGGGCCGGTCGGGCTCAGGAAGTCCGGGAAGGAGGAGGTGTGCGCGCCCCAGGTGCCGTCCTCGCCCGGGTGCTGGACGTTGACGAACACGGAGTTGTCGCGGTCGTGGATCACGGGGCCGCAGGTCTCGGCGTCGCGGGGGACGGCGAGGAACTGCTGGACGCGGCCGCGCTCGGCGCCGTCGAGGGTGACCTTGTGCAGCGCGTCGGCGTAGCCGATGGTGCCGGGCTGGCCGTCGGTGGAGATCCAGAGGTTGCCCTCGGAGTCGAACGCCAGGTTGTCCGGGCAGGAGATCGGGGAGACCTTCTCCTTCGGGTAGCCGGCGAAGTAGGCCGAGGAGGAGACCGCCGGGTCGCCGGCGAGCAGCAGGATCACCCAGGTGAAGGCGGTGGAGGTGTGATCCCCGCCCCGCTCGGTGATCTCGATGACGTGGCCGTCGCGGTTGCCGATGACCGGGTTGGCCTCGTCCACGGCGGTGCGCTTGGTGTTGTTGGTCAGGGCCGCGTAGACCTTGCCGGTGACCGGGTTGGTCTCGACGTCCTCCGGGCGGTCCATCTTGGTGGCGCCCATCTTGTCTGCCGCGAGGCGGGTGTAGACGAGGACCTCGGCCAGGGACATGCCCGGGACGAAGGACGTCTTCTCGTCGGCCAGGGCGATCCACTCGCCGGAGCCGTCGAAGGCGCCGTCCGAGGGCAGGGTGCCCCTGCCGTCGATCTGGGCGGCCGGGGAGTCGCCGGAGAACTTGGCCACGTAGAGGGTGCCCTTGTCCATCAGGCGCATGTTGTGCTTCTTGTCGCCCTCGCGAACCTTCTCGGCCGAGACGAACTTGTACAGGTAGTCGTGGCGCTCGTCGTCGCCGGAGTAGACCACGGCGTGGCCGGACGGGGAGATCACGGCGGTGCCGGCCTCGTGCTTGAAGCGGCCCAGGAGGGTGTGCTTCACGGGCGTGGAGGTCGGGTCCTCGGGGTCGATCTCGACGACCCAGCCGAAGCGGTTGGCCTCGTTCTCGTAGCCGGGCTTGGTCAGGTCGAAGCGGTCGTGGACCTTCTCCCAGCCGCGGCTGGTGGCGGCGGCGGAGATGCCGTAGCGCTTCTCCTCGGCCGTGCCGCGGCCCTTGAAGTACTGGTTGAAGTTCTCCTCGCCGGAGAGCACGGTGCCCCACGGGGTGGTGCCGCCGGCGCAGTTGTTCAGGGTGCCCAGCACGCGGGTGCCGGTCGGGTCCTCGACGGTCGTGAGCAGCGCGTGGCCGGCGGCCGGGCCGCGGACCTCGAACTCGGTGGTGCCGGTGATGCGGCGGTTGCGGCGGCCGCCGCGGACGTACTCCCACGGGGCGCCGCGCTTGGCGCGCTTGAGGTCCACGATGGACAGGCCGTGGGCCTGGAGGCCGACGTTGACGACGTCCTCGAAGTTCGAGGCGATGTACTCCGGGGAGAACATGATGTTCTCGTTGGTGTACTCGTGGTTGGAGACGAGGTAGCCGGAGCGGTCGTTGCCGCCGTCGGTGATGATGTTCAGGTAGTCGTTGTTGTAGCCGAACTGGGCGGCCTGCGACGCACCGGTCTGGTGCTCGATGTCGAACTCCGGGGAGTCGGCGAACAGCGGGTCGCCCCAGCGGATCACGGTGCCCCAGTCGTAGCCCTCCGGCACGGTCATGGTGTCCACGGTGCGGCTCACCGGCGCGATGGGCTCGAAGGGGAGCTTGCCGCCGCCGGTCGGGCGCCGGCCGTTGTCCGCGAGCGCCTCGGGGGCCTGGGCCACCTGGGAGCCGATGACGACGGCGGCGGCGAGACCGGTGCCGCCGACCAGGGCGGAGCGGCGCGAGATGGCGGTCTCCGCGATCTGCTGGAAGGTCGGGTTCGCCGAGGTGTTGGGCACCGGGTGGGCGCACGCGTTGCCGCACTTGAGCTCGCACGTGACGGCGGAGCGGTTGCCACGGGTGTGGCCGGCCATGGGGAGGAGGCGCTTCAGCATGACGGGGTCCTTCGCGTCGTGGGGATGGTCCGGGGTCCGGTGCCGGGCCGGAGACGACCCCGGGGTGAGACCGGCCGGGGCCGCCATCACCTTGGCCCCTCGCTCCGAGCGGCGAGCCACGCCCAGGTGGCCGCGAGTTGAACTCTTCCCGGCCGCCGGATTTCGCCCCGTCGACATGCTGTAATCCGGCTCACATGCCCCGCGTCGACGGGGACCGGGCGGGCTCGTCAGCCCTGCGCGGCCAGCACCGCGTGGGCCGCGCGCAGGCGGTCGGCCCACCACGCCTGCCGCGTCCCGTCCGCCCGGATGCGGTCGAGCAGCTCCGGGTCGGGGGCGGGTGCCCGCTCCCCCGGTGCCGGGAGGGCCCCCGCGCGCGGGCGCCAGGCCGGGGCGACGACGTCGTGCTCGAAGAGGGCCGCGGTGCCGAGCCCGCACGCGTGCGGCAGGGACGGCAGGCAGGCGGCGAGCGCGGCGCCGCCGGCGATGCCCACGGAGGTGTCCAGCGCGGAGGAGACCACCGCGGGCAGCCCCGCGGCCGCCACGATCGCCGCGGCGCGGCGCACGCCCCCGAGCGGCTGGACCTTCACCACGATCAGGTCCGCGGCCCCGGCGGCCGCGACGGCGAGCGGGTCCTCGGCCTTGCGGACCGCCTCGTCCGCGGCGATCGGGGTGGGGACGCCCCGGGCGCGCAGCTCCGCGCGGACCTCCGCGAGGGCGGTGATGCCGGGCACGGGCTGCTCCGCGTACTCGAGGCCGACGTCGGCCAGCGCGGTGAGCACGTCGACGGCCTCGGCGGGCGTCCAGCCGGCGTTGGCGTCGACGCGGACCTGCGCGTGGGGCAGCAGCGCGCGCACCCGCCGCACGCGGGCCAGGTCGGCCTCGCGGCCGCCGGGGACGAGACCGCCCTCGGGTCCGTGCTCGGCCACCTTGACCTTGACCGCGGTGATGCCGTCGCCGTAGCGGGCCAGGACGGCCTCGACGTCGTCCGCGGCCACCGCGGGCACGGTGGCGTTGACGGGGACGGTCTGGCGGACCGGGCCGGGCCAGCCCTGCCAGCCGGCCTCGATCGCGGCGGCCAGCCACGCGGCGCACTCGTGCGGACCGTACTCCGGGAACGGGGAGAACTCGGCCCAGCCCGCCGGGCCGCGCAGCAGCAGGGCGTGACGGAGGTCCGTGCCGCGGAACCGCACGCGCATCGGCACGGCGACCGCGACGGCGTCGGCCAGCAGCTCCTCGACGCTCGGCAGGGCGGGACCGCCCGGCGCGCCGGGCAGCGGGGGCAGGGCGGGGGCGGTGCTCATGCGGCCAGTGTAGGAAGGGCGCTCGGCTCCCGTTCCGACGGGCGCCGCGGGGTGGGACTGTCTGTGTGGGCGCCGACGCTCAGACGGCGCGGAGGTAGCCGAGGGCACGGGCCAGGTCCACGGCGCGGTCGTGGGCGCCGAGCGCCCCCTCCAGGCCGGCGACGACGGCGGCCGTCACCTCCTCGGTGAGATGCCAGTCGGCGGTGAACGGGTCGTCGAAGCGCGCCCACGCCGTGCCCACGGCCGCGAGCGCGCGGGTCATCTCGGTGAGGTCCCGGAAGACCGGTCGCGGCTCGTCCAGGCGGTCCTCCCAGCCCTCGTCTCCCGGGGCCATGAGCACCTGGCCGGTGGAGGCCGCGTGGATGAACGGGTCGGCGCCCTGCTTGGCCACCACGGTCCAGTCGTCGTTCCAGTCCACCAGCAGCGCACCGGTTCGGTGGTTCCACCGGTAGCCGGCCTGCTCGTCCCACAGGCGGTCCAGCGGGAAGAACATCACGGGCAGGCCGAGGGTGTCGATCTCCAGCCACTCCGGTCCCACGTAGCGGTAGAAGTCGGCCAGGTCCGGGGCGAGGGGCTCCTCGGCGGCCCACTCGATGGGCTCCTGCCGGCTCAGCCGGCCGAAGGGGGCCAGGGCGTCCCGGGCGGCCAGCAGGTCCTCGGCCGAGAGACGGGGCCGGGCGCCCGGCTCGACGCCCGGGCCGTGAGCCGAGCCGGTGGAGTCGCGGAGGGCCGGGCGATGTCCGTGGGCGGGGGGCACGCGGGTCATGGCCCCAGGCTAGGCAGGCGGCTCAGGGGCGCGGAGGACGGGACGGCGACGGGGGCGTGACCGTCCGATGAAGCCTGCATGACGGCTGCGCGTCCGACACAATGGAACCCATGCCCCCCACCGCCCGCGCCCCCCGCCGCCTCCCCTCGTGGACGTGGTGGCTGGCGCTGGCCGCGTGCGTGGCCGGCGTCGTGCTGGTCTACGCCGCCCTGGTGTGGTCCTCCGCCGGCCAGGTGCTCGAGTACCAGGTGTTCCGCGCCGTCGAGGAGCGCTACGCGGACACCGTGCCGGACGTGACCTCCCAGGTGGTGCGGATCCTGCCGCTCGCGTTGGCGGTCGGCATGGCGCTGGCCTCGCTCGGCGCGCTCGCCGTGGCCCGGTGGCGGCGGCGGGGGCTGCTCGCCCTCCTCGTGCTGGCCGGGTCCAACCTCACCACGCAGCTGCTCAAGGCGGCGCTTCCGCGGCCCGAGCACGCCGACGGGGTCCCGTGGTCCGGCGGCAACTCACTGCCCTCGGGCCACATGACGCTCGCGACCGGCGCCGCTGTGGCCGCGCTGCTGCTCGTGCCCGCCCGGTGGCGACCGCTCACCACCGTCCTCGGCGCCGTGGTGAGCTCCTGCACCGGCGCCGTCGCCTACACGGAGGCCTGGCACCGGCCGTCGGACATGGCCGCCGCGGCGCTCGTGTCCGCCGCCTGGGGCCTGCTCGCCGTGCCGTTCGCCCGGTACGACGGCGCACCGCGGCCCGCACCGCGCGGCGCCCGCGGCGTGGAGGCCACGCTCTGGTCCCTGGGCGTCGCGGGCCTGGCGGCCGGGCTGACGCTGCTGGCCCTCACCCTCGACACCCCCGCGACCAGCGGCGCAGGCCCCCACCCGGCGGCCGAGCCGGCCGGGATCCTGCTCAGCGCCTCCCCCGCGGTCCTGCTGTGGGGCGCGCTCGGCACGGCCTTTCGCCGCGGCCGCGCGGACTGACCCCTCCCCGCACGCTCACCGCACCCCCACCACGCGACGAGCCCTGCGATGTGGCGGCCATCCGCGAGGTATGGCCGCCACATCGCAGGGCTCGTCCGGGGTCGGGGCGGGCGGGGATCGTCCGGATCAGATCCGGGCGAGGGCCGCCGTCGGATCGTGGAGGCAGTCCGCCACGAACGTGAGGAACGCGCTCGCGGTGGCGCCGTCGGTGACGCGGTGGTCGAAGGTCACGGTCATCTCGGTGACCTTGCGGACCACGATCTCCCCGTCCACGACCCACGGGCGGTCGATGATCCGGCCGATGCCGAGCATCCCGACCTCGGGCACGTTGATGATCGGCGTGGCGCCGTCCGTGCCCAGCGGGCCGTAGTTGTTCAGCGTGAACGTGCCGCGGGTGAGCTCGGCCGGGGCGGCCCGGCCCGCGCGGGCATGGCTGACGGTGTCGTTGATCGCGGCGGTGAGCTCATCCGCGGACAGCTTCTCCGCGTGCTCGACGGAGGGCACCATGAGACCGCGGTCGGTCTGCACGGCCAGGCCGAGGTGGACGCCGTCGACCTCCACAATCTCGTCCTTGCCGTCCGCCCCCGCCTCGATGCGCGCGTTCATCACCGGGTACCGGCGCAGGCCGGCCAGGGTGAAGCGGGCGATCAGGCCGAGCAGCGAGGGCGCGTTCTCCGGGTCCTTCGCCTTGAGCGCGGCCCGCAGCTCGAGCAGGGCGGTGACGTCCACGTCCAGCCACGCCGTGACCTCCGGGACCTCGCGGCGCGAGCGGGAGAGCTGGTCCGCGATCACCTTGCGCACCCCCGAGATCGGGGTGCGGGCGACGACGGCCAGGCCGGTCCGCCCGTCCACGGCGCCCGGCTGCGCGGCGGCCTCGGCCGCCGGGACGGCTGCGACCGACGGGGCCTGGGCCGGGGCGGCCTGCGGGGCGGAGCCCTCGGCCGCGGCGAGCACGTCGGCGCGGGTGATCAGGCCGTCCGGGCCCGTGCCGGTCAGCGCGGCCACGTCCACGCCCTTCTCGCGGGCGAGCTTGCGGACGATCGGGGAGGTCACGCGCGGGGCGCCGGCCCCGGCCGTGGGGGCCGGTGTCGGGCGGGCGGCGCCGCGGCCGCGCTTGGACGGACGGCTGCGGGAGGTGGCCCTGTGGCCGGAGGTGCCGTAGCCGATGAGCACGGCGCCGGAGGCCTCGTCGTCGGAGCCGGCGACGTCGCCGTCGCCGCCGCGGGCCTTGTCCGGCTTCGGCTGGACGCCGGCCATCTCCTCCTCGCGGTAGCTCAGCGCGCCCGGGCGGGCGGCCTCGGCCGCGTCAGCACCGGTCGACGGCGGGACGGCCAGGGCCTCGGTGCCGGCGACGGGCGCGGAGCCCTCACCGGACTCGCCGGCCGCGCCGATGGTGATCAGCGGGCTGCCGACGTCCATGGTCTCGCCCTCGGCGCCGTGCAGGGTCAGCACGGTGCCGGCGTACGGACTCGGCACCTCGACGAGGGCCTTGGCGGTCTCGACCTCGACCATGGGCTGGTCGACGGCCACGGTGTCGCCCTCGGCGACGAGCCAGCGGACGATGTCGGCCTCGGTCAGGCCCTCGCCCAGGTCGGGCAGCAGGAAGGTGTTGCTCATGCGCGGGCCTCCTCGGCGTCCAGGTCCCAGTTCAGGTCGTCGATCGCGTCCAGGATGCGGTCGATGTTCGGCAGGTGGTGCTCCTCGAGCTTCGGCGCGGGGAACGGGATGTCGAAGCCGGTCACGCGGCCCACGGGCGCCGCCAGCGAGTGGAAGCAGCGCTGCTGGATCCGGGCCACCAGCTCGGAGGCCACGGACGCGAAGCCCTGCGGCTCGGCGACGACGACGGCGCGGCCGGTCTTGGCGACCGAGGCGGTCATCGTGTCCTCGTCCAGCGGGTTCACGGTGCGCAGGTCCACGACCTCCACCGAGAGCCCCTCCTCCGCGGCCGCGTGGGCGGCGGCGAGGCAGGTGGGGACGGAGGGCCCGTAGGAGACGAGGGTGACGTCCGTGCCCTCGCGGACGACGGCGGCGCGCGCCCAGGCCTCGCCGTGCTCCTTCTTGTCCTCGACGCGGGCCCAGCCCTCCTCGAACTCGGCGCGCAGCTGGTCGAGGTCGAGCTCGGCCTTGGTCCAGTACATCTTCTTGGGCTCCATGAAGACCACCGGGTCGTCCAGGCGGATGGCCGAGCGCAGCATCATGTACGCGTCCTTCACCGAGGCCGGGGTGTACACCTTCAGGCCCGGGGTGTGCGCGTAGTAGGACTCGGAGGAGTCGCAGTGGTGCTCCACGCCGCCGATGCCGCCGCCGTAGGGGATGCGGATGGTGATCGGCATGGGCGTGGCGCCCTTGGTGCGGTTGCGCATCTTGGCCACGTGCGAGGCGATCTGCTCGAAGGCCGGGTACGCGAACGCGTCGAACTGCATCTCGATCACGGGGCGGGCGCCGCCGAGGGCCATGCCCACGGCCATGCCCGCGATGCCGGACTCGGCCAGCGGGGTGTCGAAGCAGCGCTCCTCACCGAAGCGCGCGGTCAGCCCGTCCGTGATGCGGAAGACACCGCCGAGGGTGCCGACGTCCTCGCCGAACACCACCACCATGTCGTCGGCGGCCATCTCGTCGGCCAGCGCCGCGTTGAGCGCGGCGGCGAAGGTCAGGGTCGCCATGCTCAGGCCTCCTGGTTCTCGGAACGGGACAGCTCCTCGGCCAGCTGCGCGCGCTGGGCGGCGAGCTGCGGGGTCTGCACGGAGTAGACGTGGTCGAACAGCTCGAGCGGATCGAGCTCCGTCTCGGCGTTCATGGCGTCACGCAGCTGCTGCGCGACGTCCTCGGCGTCGCGGGCGATCTGGGCCGAGACCTCCTCGGTGAGGGCGCCGGTGGACTCGAGGTAGGCGGTCATGCGGCGCAGCGGGTCGCGCGCCTCCCACTCCTTCACCTCGGCGTCGTCGCGGTAGCGCGAGGGGTCGTCCGTGTTGGTGTGCGCCTGCATGCGGTAGGTGTCCGCCTCCACGAGGAAGGGGCCCTGGCCCTGCCGGCACAGCTCCACGGCGCGGCCCAGCACGGCCAGCAGGGCGCCGAGGTCGTTGCCGTCCACGCGCTCGCCGGCCAGGCCGTAGCCCACGGCCTTGTGGGCCAGGGACGGGGCGGCCGACTGCTTGGCGAACGGCACGGAGATGGCGAACTTGTTGTTCTGCACGAAGAAGATCACCGGCAGCTTGAACACGGCCGCGAAGTTCAGCGCCTCGTGGAAGTCGCCCTCGGAGGTGCCGCCGTCGCCGACCATGGCCAGGCACACGACCTCCTCGCCGCGCAGGCGGGCGGCCTTGGCCATCCCGACGGCGTGCAGCATCTGGGTGGTCAGGGGCGTGGACTGGATGGAGACGTGGTGCTTCTGGGGGTCGTAGCCCTGATGCCAGGTGCCCTGGTAGGCCACCATCACCTCGAGCGGCGGGACGCCGCGGGCGATCACGGCCACGGTGTCGCGGTAGGTCGGGAACAGCCAGTCGTGCTCGCCCAGGCAGACGGCGGCGGCGACCTCGGAGGCCTCCTGGCCGTGCGAGGACGGATAGACGGCCATGCGGCCCTGGCGCACCAGGGCGTAGGCCTGGTCGTTGACGCGGCGGCCGATGACGAGGTGGCGGTAGGCGGCCAGCAGCTCCTCGTCGGAGGGCAGGGGATACTCGTGGCCGGGCTCGGTGCCCTGCTCCTCCGGGGCCAGCAGCGTGCCGTCCTCGCCGATCAGCTGTATGCGGCGGGCGGCGGGGAGCAGGTACTCCTCGAGGGAGATGCCGAAGGCGGCGCCGGCGTTCGGGCGGGTCTCGGTCTCGTCGGTCCGGGCGGCCCCGGGCACGGCGGGGGTGGGGTCACTCATGGCGGGTCCTCTCGATCTGTGGCCTTCAGTGTGCCCAAGAGGGTCAATGTGTCGCTCGCCCGCCCGGGATCACGAGACAATCGAATGCAAACCAGGCACTCCATCAGACGAACTGCTATGGTGACTCGTGCCACGTAGACGGTCCGCCGCCGCGTGGCCGACCCGTCCGCCCGCCCCAGGAGGAGCCATGGCCGCCGAGCCGCTGGACCGCGTGGACCGCGCGATCGTCCGCGAACTGACGCAGGACGGGCGGATGTCCGTCGCGGCCCTGGCCGAGCGCGTGCACATCTCCCGCGCGCACTGCTACTCGCGCCTGAACCGCCTGCAGGACGCGGGCGTGATCACAGGCTTCACCGTGCGGGTCGACCCCGTCAAGGTCGGCTTCGGGGCCTCCGCCCACGTGACCATGAAGCTGCGTCAGCACGACTGGCGAGAGCTGCGCGCCACGCTCCTGGCCATCCCCGAGGTCTCCCACGTCTCCCTCGTGGGCGGGAACATGGACGTGATCCTGCTGGTCCGCGCGCGGGACACCGCCGACCTGCGCCGTGTGATCTTCGACGAACTGCAGACCCTGCCGAGCGTCGTCGACACGCAGACGTACATGGTCTTCGACGACCAGGCCTCCGGGCAGACCATCCCCCCGGACGAGACCGCCGACTGAGCCGACGGTCCGGCGCCCCGGTCAGCGGGGGCGCACGACGACGGCCGGCGGGTCCGCCACAGCCCCCGGCCCGCGCGGCAGCACCGCGGCGAACACGACCGCTCCGACACCGCAGACGACCGCGAGGGAGCCGACGCCGACGGCCAGCCCGGCCGCGGCGGTCACCCCGGACAGCAGCAGCGGCCCGGCCAGCATCCCCGCGTCGGACATCGAGCGCCACAGGCCGAGGAACTGGGCGCGCGCGTTCGGCGGCGAGTGGTCCGCCCCGAGGGTCATCACGATCCCCGCGCCGAAGCCGTTGCCGATGCCCAGCAGCACCGCCGCCGCCGCGAACGCCGTCGGCTCCCGGGTGAGGCTGATCGCCAGGAACCCCGCCCCCAGCAGGGTCAGGCACGGCACCGCCACAGCGCGCCGGCCGAAGCGGTCCATGAGCCGGCCCGAGGGGTAGAAGAGCAGCAGGTCCGCCGCGCCGGCCAGGCCGAAGACGAGCGACGCCGTCGCCGCGTCCAGGCCCAGGTGCGTGGCCCACAGCGGGATGACGGCGTTGCGCGCCGCGCGGGCGGCGGAGACGGCCACGACACCGAAGCCGGCCGTGAGCAACGCCCCGCGCCGGGCGCGCGCCACGTCCAGCAGCCGGGGTCGACCGGCCGGGCCGGGCTCCTCCCCCGCCACCGGATCGGACGCCGGCACCGGCAGATCCCGGATCCGCAGGCACAGCAGGGCGCCGACGGCCATGGCCGCGGCGGCCGCGGCGAACGCGCCGTCCAGCCCGAGCGGGGCCTGCGCGGCGGCGCCCAGGAACGGGCCCAGGAACGTCCCGATCCGCACGGTCCCGCCGAGCGTGGACATCGCGCGGGCCCGGTGCGTGGCCGGCACCGCCACCGCCAGGTACGCCTGCCGGGCCAGGTTGAACCCGGCCCCGGCCATGCCCACGGCGAGCACCGCGGCCAGGAACAGCGCCAGCCGCCCCGGCTCGGCCACCCCCGCCGCCGACGGCCCGGAGGACACCCCGGCCGTCGTCGCCCAGGCCAGGCCCGCGCCGACCGTGCCGAGCCCGGCGGAGACGACCATGGTGACCCGCTCCCCCGCCCGGGCCGCGAGCGCCGAGGCCGGCCCGTTGGCCACGAGCGAGCCGAGCCCCACCAGCAGCACGACGGCGGCCGCCCGCGCCGCGTCCAGGCCGAGGGCCAGCGCCGCCACCGCGAGCGCGGGCGTCATGGCGCCCAGGCCGACGGCGTAGACGGTGGAGGGGGCGTAGATCTGCACGGCGTCGCGCAGCGCCTCCCGGGTGCGGGCGGCGGAGGCGGAGCGGGGACGCATGCCCGCGAGCGTAGCGGGGCGGCACGCGCGCGATCGTCGTGGGACCGGGTCACTACGCTGGTGCCATGGCCTCCCGCACCGCCTCTCCACCGCCCTCGCCCGCCCCGTCGCCCGCCGCTGCCCGCGGCGCCCTGGACCGGTACTTCCGCATCACCGAGCGCGGCTCGTCGGTGGGCCAGGAGTTCCGCGGCGGCCTCGCCACGTTCCTGGCGATGAGCTACATCGTGGTGCTGAACCCGCTGATCCTGTCCGGGCCCGACTCGGCCGGGAACACCCTGGGCATCCCCGCCGTGGCCGCCGTGACCGCGCTCGTGGCGGGCGTCATGACCATCGTCATGGGTGTGTGGGCGCGGCACCCGTTCGCGGTGGCCGCGGGCCTGGGCGTCTCCGCGTTCGTCTCCATCACCATCGCCACGACGCCGGGACTCACCTGGCCCCAGCTGATGGGCCTCGTCACCCTCGCCGGTCTCGTGATGCTGGTGCTCGTGGTGACCGGCTTCCGCCGCGCCGTGTTCGACGCGGTCCCGGAGGCGCTGAAGTCCGGCATCGTGGTGGGCATCGGCCTGTTCATCGCACTGATCGGCCTCGTCAACGCCGGGTTCGTGCGGCGACTGCCGGACGCCGCCGACACCACGGTCCCGGTGGGCCTGGGCACGGGCGGCGAGCTCGAGGGCTGGCCCGTGCTGGTCTTCGTCGTCGGGCTGCTGCTGACCGCGGTCCTCGTGATCCGCAAGGTGCGCGGCGCCGTCCTGATCGGCATCGTCGTGGCGACGATCCTCGCCAACGTGCTGGAGGCCGTGTTCCACATCGGCCCCTCCGTGGACGCCGACGGGAACGCCGTGCCCACCGGCTGGTCCCTGATCGCCCCCTCCCTGCCCGAGTGGACCGCCCCGGACCTGCACCTGCTCGGCAGCGTGGACCTGTTCGGCGCCTTCACCTCCGTGGGCGGGCTGATGGCCTCCCTGCTCGTGTTCGCGATCCTGCTCTCCGTGTTCTTCGACGCGATGGGCGTCTCCGTGGGCCTGGCCCGCGAGGCCGGCACCGTGAACCCGGACGGCTCCATCCCCGACCTGAACCGGGTGCTCGCCGCGGACGCGCTCGCGGTCACGGTGGGCGGTGGCGCCTCCGGCTCGGCGCACCAGATCTTCGTGGAGTCCGGCACCGGCATCGGCGAGGGCGCCCGGACCGGCCTGGCCTCCGTGTTCACCGGCCTGTTCTTCCTCGCGGCCGTGTTCCTCTCCCCGCTCATCCACCTCGTGCCGTTCGAGGCCGTGGCCCCCGCGCTCGTGGTGGTCGGGTTCATGATGTGCCAGCACGTGGTGCAGATCGACTGGTCCGACCCGGGCGCGGCCTTCCCCGCGTTCCTCACGTTCATCCTCATGCCGTTCACCTACTCGATCGTCAACGGCATCGGCGCCGGCGTGGTGGCCTACGCGGTGATCCGCACGGGCCAGGGCCGCGGCCGCGAGGTGCACCCGCTGCTGTGGTTCGTGGCGCTCGCGTTCGTCGCGTACTTCGGGCTCGGCGTGGTCCGGGCGGCGCTCGGCCTGAACTGACCCGCCACCCCCGACGGCGGCGCACCGGGCCGGTGCGCCGCCGTCGTCGTGTGCGGCGCGGGGTGTCGGCCCCGCCCCGCGCGGCGTGATGGGATGGGCCGCATGCCCCAGACCACTACGCACGCCCCCGTCCCGCCGTCCGTTGCCGCCGAGCCCGTGACCCGCCGCCACCACGGCCACACGTTCCAGGACGACTTCGAGTGGCTGCGCGGCAAGGCGGAGCCCCGCGTGCTCGAGCACCTGGCCGCCGAGAACGCGTACACCGAGGCCGTGACCGCGGACCAGGCGCCGCTGCGCGAGGCGATCGTCGGCGAGATCAAGGCCCGCACGGTGGAGACGGACCGCTCCGTGCCCGCCCGCCGGGACGGGTGGTGGTACTTCGTGCGCACCCGCGAGGGCGCCGAGTACCCGATCCACTGCCGCGTGCCCGCACGCGAGACCGGTGACCTCGAGGCCGACTGGACCCCGCCCGTCATCACCCCGGACGCCGCCCTGCCGGGCGAGCAGGTGATCCTGGACGGCAACGCCGAGGCCGAGGGCCACCCGTTCTTCGCGCTCGGCGGCCTGCACATCAGCCCGGACGCCACCCGGGTGGCCTACGCCGTGGACCACACCGGCGACGAGCGCTTCACCCTGCGCGTGCGCGAGATCGCCACGGGCGAGGACCTGCCGGACGCGGTCGAGAACGTGGCCCACGGCGTCCGCTTCGACCGCTCGGGCACCCGCGTGTTCTACACCGTCTGGGACGACTCGTGGCGGCCGTACCAGGTCAAGGCGCACGTGCTCGGCACCGACCCGGCCGAGGACGTGCTCCTGCACGAGGAGGCCGACCCGGGCATGTGGACCGGCTTCGAGGGCGTCGCCGACCGCACCCAGCTGCTGATCGGCGTCGGCAACTCGGAGGTCTCCGAGACCCTCGTGGTCGACCTGCCGGAGGACCCCGCCGCACCCCTGCCCGCCCCGCGCGTGCTGATCCCCCGCGCGTGGCGGATGCTCGCCGACGTCGAGCCCGTCACGGACGCCGAAGGCGTCCGCCGGCTGCTCGTGGTCCACGACCGCGCCCTGGACGACGACGGCGCCCCCGTCGCCGCGCCCAACGGGATGCTCTCGGTGGTCGCCGAGGCGGACGTCGCCGACCGCGACGCCTGGCGCACGGTCGTCCCGCACCGCGAGGACGTGAAGGTCGACGGCGTCATGGTCACCCTGACCCACGCCGCCCTGGCCGTGCGCCGGGAGACCACCCCGCGCGTCGTCGTCACCGAGCTGGACGCCGTGCTGGCCGGGCAGGCCGCGCACTGGCGCGAGCCCGCGTTCGACGAGGAGCTCTACGCGTGCCATCTGTCCGCGACGGCGGCCGAGTCCCCGTTCCTGCGGCTGGCCTACACGTCCTGGATCACGCCCGCGCGCGTGCTGGACGTCTCGGCGGCGACGGGCGAGGTGCACCTGCGCCGCGAGACGGAGGTGCCCGGCTACGACCCGGCCGACTACGTGGCCGAGCGCGTGTGGGCGCCGGCGTCCGAGCCGTCGTCGGTGACCGGGGAGGACGTGCGGATCCCCGTCACCGTGATCCGGCGCCGCGACGTGAAGCCGGACGGGACGGCCCCGTGCGTGGTGTACGGCTACGGCTCCTACGAGATGTCCATGGACCCCGTGCTGGGTGTGGCCCGGCTGTCCCTGCTGGACCGGGGCGTGGTGTTCGCGGTCGCGCACGTGCGCGGCGGCGGCGAACTGGGCCGGCGCTGGTACGAGGACGGCAAGAAGCTGGCCAAGCGGCACTCCTTCACGGACTTCGTGGACGCCACCCGGCACCTCGTGGACCTCGGCTGGGCGGACCCGGCGCGCGTGGCCTGCATGGGCGGCTCGGCCGGCGGCCTGCTCATGGGCGCGGTGCTGAACCTCGCGCCGGAGCTGTACCGGGCGTGCCTGGCCGTGGTGCCGTTCGTGGACGCGCTCACCACCATCCTCGACCCGGAGCTGCCGCTGTCCGCGCTCGAGTGGGAGGAGTGGGGCAACCCGATCGAGGACGCGGCCGTGTACGAGGCCATGCGCGCCTACACCCCGTACGAGAACGTGCGGGCGGTGGACTACCCGGCGATCGCCGCGGTCACCAGCCTGCACGACACCCGCGTGCTCTACGTGGAGCCCGCCAAGTGGGTGGCGCAGCTGCGCCGCACCGTCACCTCGGACCAGGCGAGGCCGCTGGCCGACGGCGGCGCGCCCGTGCTGCTGCGCACCGAGATGGACGGCGGCCACGGCGGCGCGTCCGGCCGGTACCAGGGCTGGGAGGACACCGCGTGGGAGTACGCGTTCCTGCTGACCGCGCTGGGGGCGACGGCGCGGATCGACTGAGCCGGGGTGGGCCCTCCGTCAGCCCGCGAGCCCGTCGATTCTGCGGTGCACCGCGCGCGAACCAGAGAGTACTGCTGTCAGAACGGCCCTGGGACGACCGAATTGTCTGGCTCGCGGAGGAGGCGGGCGGCTCACCCCCGCCTCGCCAGGCGGGCCTAGGGCGTGTCTGAGAATAGATGCACGAGTCAGCTGAGACCCTGGGGACATGT
>NZ_JALJRI010000063.1:0-96382 GCF_024519795.1 Micrococcus sp. Mcc89
GCTCCTCCGGCCTCGTTGGCACCGGCCCGAGTCAACAACGTCATGCCCTCCTACACCTAGGCCGCAGGCCGAGGGGCCGGCGTCAGTCCGCGGGATGATCCGGGACGGTCCTCAGGGCGCGAGGGAGGCGAGGACGTCGGCGGCCGGCGCCTCACGGACCCGGTGCGCCTCGGTGCCGGCCCACAGGTGGACGCGTTCGAGGTCGCCGACGGCCGCGGCGGCGGCGCGCAGCCCCTTCGTCAGGACGTTGACCTCGGGGTACGCGGCGGGGGCGTCCGGGTGCTCCGCCATGAACGCGGTGGCCAGCGACCGCGCCCACCGCCCCGTGTAGGCGCGGGTCAGGGCGGTGCGGGCCCGGCCGTCGTCGGCGGAGAAGCGTGTCCCGGCCGCACACGCCGCGACGGCGGCCCGGTGCGCCGCCGAGGTGCCTGCCTCCGGGGTGAGGAGGAACGCGGTGCCGGCCGCGACGACGTCCGCGCCGGCGGTGAGCAGGGCGCGCACGTCCTCGGCGGTGCCCACGCCGCCCGCGGCCACCACGGGTACGGCGCTCGCGGCCCCCGTCCCGACGACGTCGCGCACCGCCGCCAGCACCGTCGGCATCTCGGCGCGGGTCGGCTCCGCGGCCGGGTCCGACGTGCCCCGGTGCCCGCCGGCGCGGTGGCCCTGCACCACGAGGAACGCGGCCCCGTGGTCGAGGGCGGCCCGCGCCTCGGTCGCGTCCGTCACGGTGGCTCCGGCCGGGATGCCCGCGGCGGCCAGCCGGGCGAACACGTCGGCGGCCGGCAGGCCGAACGTGAAGGAGACCAGCGGCCACGCCTGCTCCTCGGCGGCGGTGAGCAGGGCGTCGAAGTCGGCCCGTTCGGCGTCCGGGTCCGGGACGACGTCCGCGGCGGTGGGCAGGCCGGCGGCGCCGTCGGCCGTCAGGCCCGCCCGGTACGCGGCGACGGCCGCCGTCCGCGCCGACCGTGCGGCCGCGGTGCGTGCGGCGGCGGGGATCGCCGTGTTCACCGCGTCCGGGACGAACAGGTTCACGCCCCAGCGGTCCGGCCCCTCCGCGCCCAGCAGCGCGCGCAGCGCGTCCACCTGCGCGCGCATCTGCACGGCCGTCCGCATGCCGCCGGCGAGGAACCCGCCGCCGCCGGCGCCCACGACGGCGGCCACCAGCTCCGGGGTCGAGGGGCCGCCGGCCATCGGGGCCACCGCCACGGGCACGGGCGGGATCAGGCGGGCGCGGGTGACGTCGGGGTGGGATGGCTGCGTCATGACCCCCAGAGTAAGGGGAGGGGTGTCGGCCCCACCCCGCGCCTACAGTGGGGCGCAGTACACGAGGAGAGGGGGTGCGCCGTGGAGGTGCTGCTCGCGCTCTCACCCATCCTGCTCACCCTCGTGCTGCTGCTCACCCGGCTGCCCGCGTGGGTGGCCCCGGCCGCCGGGACGGCCGTGGCCGTGCTGCTGGCCCTCACGGTCTTCGGCGTGGCCCCGGGCGACCTGGGCGGCGCGGTCGGCGCCGGCGTGCCCACGCTGCTCGAGATCCTGGCGATCATCGCCGGCGGTATCACCCTGTCCCGCGTCATGGAGTACTCGGGCGGGCACGCGCGCCTGGCCGCGTGGCTGTCGGCGGGCAACGGCCCCACGATCGCGACCGCGCTGCTCATGGTGCACGGCGTCATCCCGTTCCTCGAGACCGTGACCGGGTTCGGCGTCTCCCTGATCGTGGGTGTGCCGCTGCTGCTGGGTCTGGGCTACACGGCGTTCCGGTCCGCGCTGATCTCCGTCCTCGCGCTCACCATCGGGCCGTGGGGGTCCATGGCGCCGGGCACGCTCATGGGCGCCCGCCTGTTCGGCCTGGACTTCCGGGAGATCGGGGTCACCGCCGCGGTGTTCAACCTGCCGGCCTGCCTGGTGGCGGGCGTGGCCACGGTGCTGCTGCTGCGCGGGGCGCGCGGCATGCGAGTCGACGCCGGCCCGGCCCGGACACTGCCCTGGCTCGGCGTCGCCGTGCTCTCCGGGGTCGCCCAGTGGGCGCTGATCCTGGGGGCGAACCTCGTGGTCGGCACCGCGCCGGCGGGCGCCGTCGCCACGTTCGTGCTCACCGTGGCCTGGCTGCTCGTGATCCGCGGCGGCCGGCTGCTGCCCGGGCCGGGGCGGGACGTGGTGCCGTACCTGACGCTCATGGCGGGCACCGTGCTGGGCACCACCGTGAAGGGGGCGTTCGGGCTCGAGGGGCCGGCGGCCCTCGTGGGGACCCCGGCGCTGTGGGCGTTCGTGGCGGTGGGTGTGGGCGTGTGGCTCCTCCACCTCGACGCCGCCGCCCGCCGCCGCGTCCCCCGCGAGGCCGGGCAGCTGTGGGTGGGCACCGCCATCCCCAACGCGCTCTACGTGGCGTTCGGGCTCATCCTTTCCGCCGGCGGGGTCTCGCAGGCGCTCGCGGGCGCGCTCAGCGGGATGGGGGAGTCCTACCTGGTGGCGATGCCGTTCCTCGGCGCGTTCGCCGGCTTCATCACGGCCTCGAACACCGGGGCCATGGCCCTGATCGGCCCCCTGCAGATGGACACGGGCGCCGCCCTGGGCGTCCCCCCGCCCTGGTCCAACGGCCTGCACAACGCGGCCGCCGGCTGGGGCATCGTCGCCGGGCCCGCCCGCATCCAGGTGGCCCACGGCATGGCCGCGGGGGCGCAGTCGCCGCACATGCCCGGCTGGGCCGTGACGCGGCGGAACCTGTTCGTGGTGCTGCTGCCGGCCATGCTCGCCGGGATCCTCGGCATGGCCGTGATGGGCTGGTTCCTGCTGCCGCGGTGACGCGCGGGGGGTGGAGCGGGGCCCGGGTGGGGCGGCCCGGTTCCTTGGGCGGAAGCGGCAGGCCAGAGCGTTCCGTGGGCAGAAGTGCCCTTTCTTCTGCCCACGGAGGCGACGGGGTTGTGGGTTCTGCCCACGGAGGCGACGGGGTTGTGGGTTCTGCCCACGGAGGCGATGGGGTTGTGGGTTCTGCCCACGGAGGCGATGGGGTTGTGGGTTCTGCCCACGAAGGCGATGGGGTTGCGGGGTCTGCCCACGGAGGCGCCGGGACTGCGGTGGCCGGCCGGGCGGGGTGGCCAGCCGGATCCGCCCCGAGGCGGGGGCCGACGTCGACCTTCGGCGGACGCGCGGCGGCCTGTGCGCCGCCTAGGCTGGACGCCATGATCCGAGTAGTCGTGGCCGACGACCAGGCGTTGATGCGCACCGCCCTCGAGCACTTCGTGGCCCAGGCTGAGGACCTCGAGGTGGTCGGCTCCGCCGAGGACGGGGTCCAGGCCCTCGAGGCGGCCCGCACGCTGGCCCCCGACGTCGTGCTGATGGACATGCAGATGCCCCGCATGGACGGCGTCGAGGCCACCGCGCGCATCTCCGCCGAGGCCCCCGGCGTGCGCGTCCTGGCGATCACCACCTTCTCCTCCGAGCAGTACCTCGTGCCCGCCTTGCGCGCCGGCGCCGCCGGCTACCTCGTGAAGGACGCCCCGCCGGCCGAGGTGGTGGACGCCATCCGCCGCGTCCATGCCGGGGACGCCGTGTTCTCCGCCCGCGTGGCCGCGGACCTGGTGGAGGCCGTCACCGCGGCCCCCGAGCACACCGCCCCCTGCCCGGCCGAGCCCCTCGCCCCGCACGAGCGCCTCACCGAGCGCGAGCTGGACGTGGTCCGCGAGCTCGCCAAGGGCGCCTCCAACGCGGAGATCGCCGGCGCCCTGTTCCTCGCGGAGGCCACGGTGAAGTCCCACATCGGCAAGGTCCTGGACAAGTGGCAGGTCCGTGACCGCGTGCAGATCCTCATCCGCGCCGCCCGCGCGGGCCTCGTGGACATCGGATGAGCATCGCGGCGCCCGCCCCGGCTCGGACGACGACGGCGACGTCGCCCCCGCCCGCCGAGTCTCCCCTGGGCTCCCGCCTGCCGGCGATCCTGCGCACGGAACCCGTCTCCCGGCACACGCGGATCGTCCTCTACGTGATCGTCGGGCTCATGGTGCTGGGGGAGATCCTCACCCTGATGCTGGGGCCCACGGTGGCCGCCGGGCTGAGCGCCGACCCCGAACTCGCGGGCATCCTCGAGGAGGACGGCGGGCTGACGGGTGAGGGGCGGGAGCCGCTCCTGCGCTGGGTCCTGTTCCTGGCGAGCGTGCTGGTCACGCTGCTGTTCGGGTGGCAGCCCACCCTCGCGGCGGTGTTCGTGCTGCTCGGGTGCACGTTCGGTCTGGTGGGCCTCGTGGAGGCGGACCACGCGCACCTCACCCCGCAGGCGTTCAGTGGCGGGGTCGTCCTGGGCGCGGCCATGGTGACGCGGTACTCGCACCGGGTGTTCGTCTGGTTCGCCCTGGGCGCCCTCATCCTGCTCACCGTCGCGGGCGAGGTCCTCACCGACGGCACGTGGGCGGACGAGGACAGCCTCAAGGGCGTCATGGTCATCACGCTCATCGTCGCGCTGTGCGTGGCGGTGCCGGCCTTCATGATCCGCCGATCCCGGCATCGGGCCCGGGACCGCGAGGCGGCCCTGCGCCGGGCCGAGGAGGCCGCCGCCTGCGCCGCGGAGGCCGAGCGGCAGCGGATCGCGGCGGAGCTGCACGACGTCGTCGCGCACGGGCTCACCGTGATCTCGATGCAGGCCGCCATGCTGCCCACCCAGAGGGACCCGGACAAACGGGCCGCCGCGGAGAAGGCCATCGAGGAGGCCGCCCGGCAGTCCCTCGTGGACCTGCGCCGCATGCTCACCGCGCTGCGCGGCTCCTCCCGCAACGCGCAGACGGCGGAGGGGGACGCCGTCGTGGACCTGCCGGCCCGCCTCGACGAGTTCGAGGCCCAGCTGCACGCGGCCGGGTTCGCGGTCGAGCGCTCGCTGACCGAGCTGGACGAGCTGCCGCGCTCCCTGGAGCTGACCGTGCTGCGCGTGGTGCAGGAGTCGGTGACGAACATCCTCAAGCACGCCCCGCGCCGCGGCACGGTGCGCCTGACCTCGCAGCTCGAGGGCGCGGACCGCCTCGTGCTGTGCATCGCCAGCCCCATGGACGAGGGCGAGCCCCGCCGCGACCGCGTGGTGGTCGCGATGGCCAGCGGCTTCGGCCTGGCCGGCATGCGCGAGCGCGTGGCCGTGTTCGGCGGCACCCTCACGGCCGGCCCGCTGGGCGGCTGCTGGGTGGTCCGCGCCGAGCTGCCGCTGCGCTGAGCCGGGGCGGCAGCCGCGTCCTCCCGCGTCCTCCCGCGTCCGGGGGCGAAAGTGGGCGGTATCCGCGCGGGATACCGCCCACTTTCGCCCCCAAAGGGACGGGGTGGGGTGGCCGACGACGGCGGCCCTCAGCCCAGCGGGACCGTCAGCTTCTCGCCGGGGGACAGGGTGTGCTCGCGGCCGGCGATGATCATCGGCACGTCGTGCCACATGCCCTCGCCCGCGGCCACCGTCACCTCCCGCTGGGTCATCTGGATGACCACGGGCTGCTGGCGGAACCGGATGGTGAACCGGGCGCCGGGCAGCTGGGCGGGCATGCGGGGGTGCAGCCGGACGACGTCGTCGCGCGTCTCGAGGCCCGCGTAGCAGCGGATCACCGTGTCCACGGTGCCCGCCATCAGGCCCAGGTGGATGCCCTCCTTCGTGGTGCCGCCCTGCGTGTCCGAGAGGTCCGACTCGAGGGCCTCCGTGAACAGGTCCCAGGACCGGTCCGGGTCCGTGCGGGCCGACACCCACGCGTGCACCAGCCGGGAGAGCGTGGAGCCGTGCGTCGAGCGGGCCTCGTAGTACGTGACCATCCGCTCGAACGCCTCCTCGGGCAGCTCGTAGCCCATGCGGCGCAGGATCCGGTCCAGCTCCTCGGCGGAGAACAGGTATCCGAGCATGAGGGTGTCGGCCTGCTTGGAGAGCTTGTACCGGTTGGTGGCGTCGCCCTCGGCCTGCAGGATCAGGTCCATGCGGCCGATGTTCCCGTACTTGGCGCGGTAGGCCTCCCAGTCGAACTCGAGCAGGTCCTGGTAGCCCTCGAACTGGGCGAGGATGCCGGCCTCCTCGCCCTCCTCGAAGAACGGCACGGTCAGACGGGTGCTGACCTCCTCCCAGCGCTCGATCTCCTCCTCGGAGATCTCCATGAGCTCGGGCAGGCCGTCGTCGATCGTGTCCAGCCAGCGGACCAGGCGGGCGGTCTCCGCGAGCACCCACGAGGTCAGCACGTTCGTGTACGCGTTGTTGCGCAGGCCGGAGCCGGGGGTCTCGGGATAGCCGTCGTGGAACTCGTCCGGGCCCATGACGCCGTGGATCTCGTAGCGGTCCGTGACGGCGTTGTGCAGGGTCATGGACATGAAGAACCGGGAGATCTCCACGAGCATCTCCGCGCCGTAGTCCGAGATGAAGGACGTGTCCTTCGTGATCTCGATGTACCGCAGCACCGAGTAGGCGATGTCCAGGGAGACGTGCCGCTGGTTGTGGGAGTTGTCCGGCATCCACATGCGCGAGCGCGGGTTCCACAGCTCGGTGGGCGTCTCCTCGGAGCCGTCCGCCCCGGACTGCCACGGGTACATGGCACCGGCCCAGCCCTCGGCCTGGGCGTTGGCGCGGGCCTCGTTGAGACGCCGGTAGCGGTACATCAGCAGGCCCCGGGTGATCTCGGGGCGGCGCAGCGTGAGCATCGGGTAGACGTAGATCTCGTCCCAGAAGATGTGGCCGCGGTAGCCCTCGCCGTGCAGGCCGCGTGCCCCCACGGAGGCGTCCAGGTCCCGGCGGCGGCCGTAGGCCGTCTGGAGCACGTGGAACGTGTGCAGGTTCAGGGCGAGCTGCTGGCGCAGCGACGCGCCGTCCTTGCCCATCGGGACCGCGGACCCCACCGGGGCCGAGTGGCCGGCGTCGACGACGGGCGGCGCGTATTCGCCGCCGGCCTCCGCCGCCGTGGAGCGGCGCTGATGCCGGTACGGCTCAGCCAGGTCGATGCGCACGGAGAACCGGTCCCAGTTGGTGCCCCAGCGCTGCTCGTGCAGGGTCAGCAGGTTGCGGAAGTTCTGGGCGCGCTGGACGTCCTTCACCGCCGACTCCCACACGGAGGCGTTGGCGTGGTCGTGGCTCGTGGCGACGGCGGCGACCTTCTCCAGCACGAGCGGCACGCCCTCGTCCACGTGGAGGAGGATGTCCTGGCCGACCACCAGGTCCGAGCCGTCCACGGGGCGGCGGATGGGCTCGTGGTGGCCCACCGGCGCCACCTGGCGGGTGCGGGTGGCCACGGCCACGTGGATGCCGGACTGGTTGGTGGCGGTCTCGAGCAGGACGGTCTCGCCGTCGATCTCCCGGGCCTGGACCGGCTCGAGGTGCTGGTTGGCGAGGGTGCGGTCGTCGGAGACGTTGAGGTTGGCCACGCGGCCCTCGATCTTCGAGCGCACCGTGAGGTCCCCGGACCAGTTCTCCGCCACCACGGTCAGCTCGATCGCGGCGAGGTGCCGATTGGCCAGCGAGGTGAACTGTCGGGTGTGGACCGTGGTGCGCCGGCCCTGCTCGTCCTCGAAGGTCATGGTGCGGGAGAGCACGCCGCGGCGCAGGTCCATCTCCTGGCCGTACTCCACGAGGTTCTCCTCACCCGGCAGCAGCGGGCGGCCGTGGCGCGGGGTCACCACGAGCGGGGTCCAGTCCTGGATGTTGACCATGTGCTCGGTCTCCACGACCCGGCCCTGGACCATCGAGGTCAGCCGGTTGAACACCCCGGCCATGTAGGTGCCGGGGTAGTGGACGGAGGAGATGTGCGTGCCGGGCACAGCGCCGCGGGTGCCCCAGTACCCGTTGGCCAGGGTGCACAGCACCTCGCGCGTGCCCTCGGAGGCCGGGTCGAAGCGGTCCCAGCGCAGCACCCACGCGGGGTCGAACGGGGTGGTGGTGCGGTCCTCCAGATGCAGGGTCCCGTAGTCCTGGACCACCAGGTGGGCGCCGGCCGCCTTGAGTCGGCCCTTGCCGAGCTCGGGCTCGCGGTCCACGCCGATCACGAGGCCGAAGCGGCCGTCCGAGGCGGCCTTCACGCCGGAGACGGCGTCCTCGAGGACCATCGCGTCCGCGACGTCGACGCCCAGCTCGCGGGCGGCCTCCCAGAACATCGCCGGGTCCGGCTTGCCCGGCAGCCCGCGCTCGACGGCGGTGTTCCCGTCCACGATCACGGGGAAGAAGTCCAGCACGCCGCCGGCCGTGAGCACGGCGCGGGAGTTCTTGGAGCTGGTGACCAGTGCGACCGGCACACCCTTGGCCCGCAGCCGCTCGAGGAGGTCCTGGGCCTCCGGGAACACGCGGACGCCGTCGCGCTCGAGGACCTGCTCGAAGTAGCCCTGCTTGCGCTCGGCGAGGGCGAGGACCGTCAGCTCCGGGGCCGCGTCCGCCTCGGGGGCGTCGGCCTCCGGGACCTGCAGGCCGCGGGAGGCGAAGAACGTGCGGACCCCGTCCTCGCGGGGGCGCCCGTCCACGTGGTGCAGGTAGTCGGCGGCGGCGTCGAAGGGACGCAGCACGTCCGGGTCCGCGGCGACGACGGCGGCGTTGGCGGGCAGCGCGCCCACGGCGGGCAGCGCCCCGTCGAAGAGCTCCTTCCACGCCTGCGCGTGCACGCCGGCGGTGTCCGTGATGACCCCGTCCATGTCGAAGATGACGGCGCGGTAGCGGCGGAGCCGGTGGCGGCGGGCGTTCAGGTCCTGCGGAGCGGCGGGGGTGAGCGTCTGCGACATGGGAACCAGCCTACGGGCGGGGAAGTGGGGCCGCACGGGGAGTGCCGCGGCGATGTTCACCGCAGCGAGCGCGCCGTCGTTCCGGCCGACCGCACCGCAGCGACATCACAGCGGTTCTCAGCTGCGGTGATGTCGCTGCGGCGCGGTGGGTTCCGGGAATAGGGTCGTGCCGACGGGGCGGACGTGTGCCCCCGCGCGCCGGAAGCGTGGCCCGGGAACGAGCAGGACACACTCGGCGGAGATGGCCGGGGGGCGAAGGGCTCATGAACTGGATGATGAGCAAGTGATGGATGCGAAGCCGACGCGGTTGCGGAAGAAGGCGACGCGGGAGGAGATCCTGGCGAGTCTGCCGGTGCAGGCGCGGGTGCGTCCGGCGCGGTGGTTGCTCCTGTGGCTGATCGTCGTGGTGTGCATCGCGGTGTTCGTGTGGGTGATCTTCCGGCCGTCGGAGGATGTCTCGGCCGGGTTCGGGGTGTGGCGTGTGGCGTCGTTCATCGGGTTGGCGCTGGCGTTGGCGGTGCTTCCCGCCGCGACGATGGGTCTGTTCCGGCCTCGGCATGTCACGTTCGATGAGCGACGGGTGTGGACGCGGGACTGGTCCGTGGACTGGGCGGACGTGAAGGAAGTCCGTGCTGTGGCGCCAGAGTCGGAGCACACGATGAAGGTGGCGCTCAAGGTGGACGAGCGGCTGTGGAACGAGGGTGGTCTGCGCAAGGCCAACCGGTGGGACTCGGGACGGCCGTTGCAGGGTGGCGGGTTGACCCGTGCGCAACCGCTCGTGCTCACGCAACCCGCGCTCGCGCCGTCGGCTCTGACGCTGCTGCAGGTCTTCGTCGAGTTGAAGAAGCGGAACCGTCGGGCGGGGAGCCCGCGGTGACGCGCCCCGGCCCCCGTCACCGCCGGGTCAGCAGTGTGAGCACCTCCGCGTGCCGGGTCTGCGGGAACATGTCGAACAACTGCACCCGCGCCACCCGATAGCTCGGCATCCGGGCCAGGTCCTGTGCCAGCGTCGTCGGGTTGCAGCTCGAGTACAGCACGGTGGGCGCGCCCGAGTCCTCCAGCGCGTCGGCCAGCTCGGCGCCGATGCCCCGCCGCGGCGGATTCACGACGACGGCGTCCGGGCGGGGCCGCCGTTTCTTGAACGAAAGCGCCTCCGGAGCCCGCCGTTTCTCGAACGAAAGCGCGGAGGTGGCGTCGCCGGCGGAGAAGCGCGCCCGGTCGGCCAGGCCGAGCTCCGCGGCCGTCTCCCGGGCCGCGGCCACCGCCTCGGCGGAGGACTCCATGCCCCACACGTCGCGCACGCCGGCCCGGGCCAGGTGGAACGCGAACCCGCCCACCCCGCAGTACAGGTCCCACGCCGACGCCGGCACACCGCCCTCGGCGACCCACGCCGCCGCCGTCGCGTACAGCCCCTCGGTCACCGCGGTGTTCGTCTGGAAGAACCCCTGCGGGCGCAGCCGCAGGCCGATCCCGTTCAGTTCCATCCGCAGGGTCGGCCCGCCGGCGAGCACGATCTCCTCGTCGCCCTCGGGCAGGGCCACGTGCTCGGGCAGCAGGTTCGCGCTCACCACGGCGGCGGGTGTCCCGCGCGCCGCGAGGTCATCCAGCAGCCCCGGCACCGCCGCGCGCAGCGCGTCCAGCCGGTCGGCGGAGCGCAGCACGAACCGGACCATCGCCTCCCGGTCGGGGGAGAGCGTCACGATCACGTTCTTCAGCTCGCCCGTGCGGGCGGCGACGTCGTAGGGCTCCAGCCCGGCCGCCGTCACCGCCGCCGCGCACGCCTCGAACACGCCCTCCATGCCGGCCTCGTACAGGCCGCAGTCGCGCAGGTCCACGCCGGCGCCGTCGTGATGGCGGGGGTGCTGCCGCGGGTCCAGGATGCCCAGCCGCGGCGCCGCCGCCGACCCCGTGACCACGAGCTTCGCCTTGTTCCGGAACCCGGCCTCCGCGGAGGCGAACGGCTCGGCCACGACCGTGTCCGCATCGAGCGCGTCCGCCAGCGCGGCCAGGACCGCGGCCTGCTTGTCCGCGAGCTGCCGGGCGTACGGCACGCCCATCAGCGGGCAGGAACGGCACTCGCCGACATCGAAGTGGGGGCACTGCACGGGCGTCGCCTCAGCCCTTGAGGCTGACCCGCAGGCCGGGCCGGTCCAGGCGGATCGCGAGCTGCTCGAGGGCCAGCTCGGCGGCCGCGGCCAGGTCCGCGTCCACGTCCATCACCATGCCGGTGAGCACGGGCAGGGCGGACTCGAGGTCCTCGGGGCGGGCGAGGGCACCCAGTGCGGACGCGGCCGACGCGCGGACCTCCGGGTCCGGGTCGGCACAGCCGGCCCGCACCGCGTCCACGAGGGTGCGGTCGACGGCGGCATCGCGGCGCAGCGAGCCGGCGCGGGAGGCGAGCACGAGGTGGGCCGCCGAGCGGACGTCCGCCTCGGGGGCGGTGAGCGCCCCGGTCAGGGCGGGCAGCGCGCTGCGGTGCCACGCGTGCATCAGGGCCAGGGCGCCGGTCGCGGCGGGGCTGAGGTCGCCGTCGTCGCCGGTGAGGGCGCGGGCGGCGCCCGAGGTGACGTCATCGGGAGTGGCCGCGCCGGTCATCAGGCGCACCGCCAGCCCGGCGACGGCGGCCTCCCCGCGCTCGGCGACGGCGGCCTCGGTGCGGCGGCGCAGGCGGTCGTGCGGAGTCTGGGGCTCCGCGGGCAGGGGGAGACGGTCGAAGGCGGTCATGGGTCCATTGTCCCCCGTGCGCGGACCCGCCTGGGGCGCGGCCGGGAGGTTCCCCGCAGACTCCTGGACGGGGCGTGACCGGCCGCACAGGGCCCGGACTCGGGTGATACGTTCGACGGCATGAGACCCCCCGGAGCCCTCGCCCTCGAATTCCGGGCGGACAGCTTCGATCATCCCACCGGCCTGGTGGACGCCGGCACCGTCATCTCCTGGATCGAGAAGGCCGGCTACGCCGTCGCGGCGAGTTGGGCCGGGACGTTCGTGCGTGCCCGCTACATGGGGCACACCCAGTTCCGGCACCCCGTGCCGGTGGACCGCCGCGCTGTGGTGCAGGCGCGCGTGGTCCACACGGACGGCGCCGAGGTGCACGTCCAGACCCGCCTGCTGCTGCCGGAGATCCGCGACGACGACGGCGACCCCGTGGTCGCCACCTCGTCCCTCGTGGTCTACGCCGCGGAGGAGGGCGGGGTGCCCGTGACCGTGCCGGTCTGGGAGCCCTCGACCCCCGGCCAGATCGAGCGCGACGAACAGGCCCGCCGCTCCACCGTGGCCCGCCGCGCCGTCGAGCGCGGCATGGCCCGACTGCCGTTCCCCGCGCCCGGGGAGGCCCCCGAGGAGATGAGCACCCTCGCGTTCCTGGCCCCCAACGCGGAGGCCACCGTGGGCGGCACCATCAACGCGGGCGCGATCCTGCGCTGGGTGGACGAGGCGGCCGCCGTCTGCGCCGCCCGCTGGACCGGACATGAATCCGTGGTCGCGGTGTTCGGCGGCGGTGTGCGCTTCGTGCGGAACATCCACGTGGGCGACCTCGTGCGCGTGGAGGCCCTCCTGGTGAACACCACGGAGCGGTCCATGCATGTGGCGCTGCGCGTCTACGCGAGCCGACGCACCGGGGCGGAGTCCCGCCTGGTGGCGCACTCGATCGCCGTCATGGTGGACGTCTCCGCGGAGGACCAGGCCCAGCGGGTGCGGCAGTACATCCCCGAGAGCGAGAGCGCCCGGAGGCTGCAGGAGACGGCGATCGAACTCGTGCGCATGCGCTCCGAGGTGAGCGCGGCCTGGACCGAGATGCGCCGCTCGACCGATCCGCGCTGACGGGGCCCTGAGTAGACTGAGCGAATGCGTCGACCGTCCCTGCCGTCCCTGTCCCGCCTGCCGGTCCGTCGTCTCCTCCGGGGAGCGGCCGTGGCCGCGGGCGTCGGTCTCGTGGGACTGCCGCTGACGGTCGCCGCCGGGCTCACCGGCGTGGACATGGTCAAGCGCGGCGGCCGAGTGCGCCGACCCGCGCCGAACCCCGGCGTGTTTGACGCCCACGTGGAGGGCTCCGAGCTGCGCATCTTCACCTCGGGTGAGGACCTCTACAAGGAGATGATCGCCGCGATCGACGGAGCGCAGCGGATCATCAAGTTCGAGACCTTCATCTGGAAGGGCGACCCCACGGGCCAGCGGTTCATGGACGCCTTCAACCGGGCGGCCGCGCGCGGCGTGGAGGTCTACGTCTCCTACGACGGGTTCGGGAACCTCGTGGTCCCGCCCCGCTTCTACCGTCAGCTGGACCCGCGCATCCACGTGTTCCGGCTGCCGGCCTTCGCCCGCCCGATCTGGCGAGGCGTGGTCCGGCACAGCGGGTTCAACCACTCGAAGATCATGGTGGTGGACGACGAGGTCGGCTTCGCCGGCGGCTTCAACATCGGCGACGACTACGCCCGCCTGTGGCGGGACACCCACGTGCGTGAGCGCGGCCCGGCGGTGTGGGCGCTGGGCCAGTCGATCTCCATCAAGTGGAACGCCCACCACCGCGCGGGCGAGCAGATGTCCTGGCGCCCCCCGGACACGTGGGACCCGCGCGTCACCGTGGCCGCGAACCAGCCGCCGCTCCTGGTCTACCCGATCCGGCTGAGCTACCTCGACGCCATCCAGCGGGCGCAGCACCGCATCCTCATCAACACGCCGTACTTCATCCCGGACCAGCAGGTCCTCGAGGCGCTGCTGCACGCGGCCCGGCGCGGGGTGGACGTGCAGGTGATGGTGCCGGAGGACTCCAACCACATCGTGGCGGACTGGGCCTCGCGCGGCTTCTTCGGGAAGATGCTCGAGGCCGGCATCACGATCCTGCTGTACAGGGCCAGCATGATCCACGCGAAGACCGCCACCGTGGACGGCATCTGGTCCACCGTGGGCTCGGCCAACGTCGACCGCCTCTCCCTGGGCTTCAACTACGAGTCCAACGTGGTGGTCGTGGACCGCGACTTCGCCGCCCGGATGGAGGAGATCTTCGCTCTCGACGCCCAGCGGGCCGTCCGGATCGACACCCCGCGCTGGGAGGACCGTCACGGCCTCGCCCGCGTGGTCGAGGCCCTGCTGGTACCACTGCGTCCCCTGCTCTGAGGACCCCGGGCGCTGAGCCAGACGTTTCTGCAGTTCTGACGCCCGATCCGCAGCAGAAACGTCTGGCTCACGCCCCCGTCTGGCGTCGCTCAGTCCTCGTGCGGGTCCGCCAGCGGGTGGTTCGGCAGCCGGCTGTCCGGGGTGCGCCCGCGGCGTCCGACGACGACGGCTGCTGCCCGCGCCCTCCCGCGGCTGGGGCACAATGAACCCGGCCCACGTCGGCCCACCTCACTGCGGCCCACGCGGCCGTGCGCCCATCCCGACTCCCTGGGAGCCCCATGCTCTGGACCCTGCTCCGCCGTCACGGGCGGCGCTATCGCGGCGCCGTCGCGGCCGTCGTCGTGCTGCAGCTGATCAGCACGCTGGCCATGCTGTATCTGCCCAGCCTCAACGCCCGCATCATCGACGAGGGCGTGGCCCGCGGCGACACCGCCCGCATCTGGGACATCGGCCTCGTGATGCTCGGCGTCGCGCTGGTGCAGGTGGTCGCCGCGATCGCCGCCGTGTGGTTCGGCGCGAAGGCCTCGATGGGCGTCGGCCGGGACCTGCGCCGCGCCGTCTACACCCGCGTGGACGCGTTCTCCGCGGAGGAGCTCGGCCGCTTCGGCGCCGCGACCCTCATCACGCGCGGCACCAACGACGTCAACCAGGTGCAGATGCTCACCCTCATGGCCCTGAACTTCATGGTGGCCGTGCCGATCATGGCGGTCGGCGGCATCATCATGGCCATCCGCGAGGACCCGGGCCTGTCCTGGCTGGTGTGGGTCTCCGTGCCGGTGCTGCTGGTGATCGTGGCGTGGATCGTCGCGGGTCTCATGCCGCTGTTCCAGCGGATGCAGGACAACATCGACGACGTCAACGGCGTGATGCGCGAGCAGATCCAGGGCATCCGCGTGGTCCGCGCGTTCGTGCGCGAGCGCCACGAGGCGCGCCGGTTCACGGACGCCAACGCCGCCCTGACGGAGACGTCCGTGCGGATCGGCCGGCTGTTCGTGCTGCTCGGCCCGGTCATCACGATGATCCTCCACCTCGCCACCGCCGCCGTCCTGTGGTTCGGCGGCCAGCGCGTGGACGCGGGGCTCGTGCAGGTCGGCGCGCTCACCGCGTTCATGCAGTACCTGCTGCAGATCCTCATGGCGGTGATGATGGGCACCTTCATGATGATGATGCTCCCGCGCGCCGTGATCTCCGCGCGCCGCATCGGCGAGGTCCTGGACACCGTCCCCACGCTCGGCGAGCCGGCCCGCCCGGTGAGCCCCGCGCGTCGCGACGGCGCCGTGGAGCTGCGCCACGTCACCTTCCAGTACCCCGGCGCCGAGGCGCCGGTGCTCGACGACGTGAGCTTCGCCGTCGCCCCCGGCACCACGACGGCGATCATCGGCTCGACCGGCTCCGGCAAGTCCACGCTGATCAGTCTGCTGCCGCGGCTGTACGACGCGACGTCCGGCGAGGTGCTCGTGGACGGCGTGCCGGTGACCGACCTGGCCCGGGCCGAGCTGACCGAGGCCGTGGCCCTCGTGCCGCAGAAGCCGTACCTGTTCTCCGGCACCGTGCGGGAGAACATGCAGTTCGGGGCCCCGGACGCCTCGGACGAGCGCATCTGGGCGGCCCTCGAGACGGCCCAGGCCGCCGACTTCGTGCGCGCCCGCACCACCGGCAAGGGAGAGGCGGCGGCTTCCGGTCTGGACTCGCGGCTGTCTCAGGGCGGCACGGACGTCTCGGGCGGCCAGCGCCAGCGCCTGTCCATCGCGCGTGCCCTCGTGGCCGAGCCGCGGGTCCTCGTGTTCGACGACTCATTCTCCGCCCTGGACGTCACCACCGACGCGCGGCTGCGGGCGGCGCTCGACCGCGCGGCGGCCGGGGTGACCCGGATCGTCGTCGCCCAGCGGGTGGCCACCATCACCGACGCCGACCAGATCATCGTGCTGGACGAGGGCCGCGTGGTCGGCCGCGGCACCCACGCCGAGCTGCTGGCGGACAACCAGACCTACCGGGAGATCGTGGACTCCCAGCTGACCGCGGAGGACGTGGCATGAGCGAGCACCTGACGGACGAGGGGATCCTCGAGATCCAGGAGCAGGGCGCCACCGACGACTGGGGCGGCGGGCCGGCCCGCAAGGCCAAGGCGTTCTGGCCGTCCGCGAAGCGGCTCATGAGCCTGTTCCGCACGGAGAAGCTGGGGCTGGCCGTCGTCGCCGTCATGGTGCTGGTGGCCGTGGTGTTCAACGTGTGGGCGCCGCGCGTGCTCGGCCGGGCGATGGACGTGATCTTCGGCGGCGTGGTCTCCGCGCAGATGCCCGGCGGGCTGAGCCGCGAGCAGGTCATCGACGGGCTGCGCGCCCAGGGCGAGGACCAGGCCGCAGAGATGCTCTCCGGCATGGCGTTCACGCCGGGCGAGGGGATCGACTTCACCGAGCTGGGCCGGCTGATCCTCATCGTCCTGGGCATGTACCTGGTGGCGCAGACCTTCATGTGGCTGCAGGGCCGCGTGCTCAATGACATCGTCATGCGCATCGTCTTCCGCCTGCGCGAGGAGATCGAGGCCAAGATCAACCGGCTGCCGCTGAGTTACTTCGACCGCGGGCAGCGCGGCGACCTGCTCTCCCGCGCCACCAACGACGTGGACAACGTCCAGCAGGCCCTCCAGCAGGCGTTCGCCTCGCTCGTGTACTCGGTGCTGACCGTGATCGGCATCGTCGGCATGATGTTCTGGCTGTCCTGGCAGCTCGCGCTCATCGCCCTGGTCGCCCTGCCGGTGGCCGGTGTGGTGGTGGGCGTGATCGGCAAGAAGTCCCAGGCGCTCTTCTCCGCGCAGTGGCGGGAGACGGGCCGGCTCAACGGGCACATCGAGGAGTCGTTCACGGGGCACGAGCTGGTGACCGTGTTCGGCCGTCAGCGGGACATGGCCGCGCGCTTCGACGAGCGCAACGAGGAGCTGTACGAGGCCGCGTTCACGGCGCAGTTCTACTCGGGGATGATCATGCCGATCATGCAGTGGGTGAACTGGCTGGGCTACGTGGGCATCGCGGTGGTCGGCGGCCTGCGCGTGGCCAACGGGCAGATGACCCTCGGCGCCGTGACCGCGTTCATCCAGTACTCGCGCGAGTTCAACCAGCCGCTTGGGCAGATCGCCGGCATGTCCAACATGCTGATCTCCGGCGTGGCGTCGGCCGAGCGCATCTTCGAGCTCCTCGACGAGCCGGAGGAGACCCCCGACGGCACCCCCGCCCGCACCCCCGACGGCACTTTCGTTTGGGAAACGGCGCCCTCCGAGAGCGCTTTCGTTCGGGAAACGGCGCCCTCCGCCATCCCCGGGCCCGACGGCGTCGCCCACCTCCCGCGCCCGCTGCGCGGTCGCGTGGAGTTCGAGCATGTGCGCTTCTCCTACACGCCGGAGAAGCCGCTCATCACGGACCTGAACTTCGTGGCGGAGCCGGGGCAGACGGTCGCGATCGTCGGGCCGACCGGTGCCGGCAAGACCACCCTGGTCAACCTGATCATGCGGTTCTACGAGGTGGACGGCGGGCGGATCCTGCTGGACGGCGTGGACACCCGCACGGTCAGCCGCGGCGAGCTGCGCGCCGCCACCGGCATGGTGCTCCAGGACGCCGTGCTCTTCGGCGGGACCATCCGGGAGAACATCCGCTACGGCCGACTCGACGCCACGGACGAGGAGGTCGTCGCGGCGGCGAAGGCCACCTACGTGGACCGTTTCGTGCACACCCTGCCCGACGGCTACGACACCGTGATCGAGCAGGACGCCGCCAACGTGTCCGCGGGCGAGCGGCAGCTCATCACCATCGCCCGTGCGTTCCTGGCCCAGCCCTCGCTCCTGATCCTGGACGAGGCCACCTCCTCCGTGGACACCCGCACCGAGGTGCTGGTCCAGGGCGCGATGGCGGCGCTGCGCTCGGACCGCACGAGCTTCGTGATCGCCCACCGCCTCTCCACCATCCGGGACGCGGACGTCATCCTCGTGATGGAGGACGGCGACATCGTGGAGCAGGGCTCGCACGATCAGCTGCTGGCCGCTCGCGGCGCGTACTTCCGGCTGTACAGGAGCCAGTTCCAGGGCGGGGAACAGGCGGAGGAGCAGGACGACGACGGCGCGCCCGCCGCGCGCGAGGACGCCCGCTGAGGCCGGGGCTGGATGGCGCCGGCGCCCAGCCACTGGCCGCTGGCGTCGCTGCGACACGGGACCACCCGATGACCTTCTCGATCCAGGTGCCGGTGAGTTTCACGAGCCCGCACCTCTCCGGAGCCGGAGGTGTACGGGGCTAGGGCGCGCGGCGGTGACGGGAGTATCGAAACCCGATCGTCGGGCCACCCCTGCCGGTGTGGCCGCGCTCATTCGTCCCCTGAGATTGCGCATCCGTCACGCGCAGGACCCTCTTGACTCCCTGGTGGGGCACGTCTGTGGACCGACCGAGAATTCTCTGGACACAGGGCGAGCACCTTCATAGAGTGTGACGCAGATCACGACTGAGCGTGAACCATAAGGAGGAGCGACATGGGTATGAAGCAGCGGATTTCTAAGGTCGGTGCCGGCGTGGCCGTCGCTGGACCGTTGGCCGTCTCCGGTGCGGTGCCAGCGCAGGCGCTGACGGACTCCGGTCGGCAGGACTGCAGCGCAGGACTCCTCCTGTCGGGCACCTACGGCTACTGCTACTACCCGTACTGACTCGCCGGCACCGATGACTTCATTACGCATTCCTGCGACGGCCGCCCTGGTGGCGGCCGTCGCCCTGACCCTCACCGGCTGCGTCGGTCGGGAGTCTGCGGGCCTCGGCGGTTCATCCACGGTCGCCGCTCCCCCCACCGCGACGGCCGAGAAGACCTGGGACGCCTCGCAGTGGGTTCCCACCGAGAGGATCGAACCCCTCCTGACGACGGAGGCGGAGAAGGAGCGCGCCTACCGTGAGCAAGTCGCGCGGCACGCTCAGGGGGCGGGAATGCCCGCGCCGCCTCAGGTGGAGCGCTCCGGGTGGTACGCCACGTCCCTCGAGTCGGACCGCATGGTGTCCACATGCCTGGCCGAGGCCGGGTGGCCGAACTCGGTCGGTCCGACCGGGGGAATTCAGATCGACACCCCACCTGAGTCCCAGAGGTCTGCTTTCGAGGCGGCCTACGTGACCTGCTACGCACAGCACCCGGTGGATCCGAGCTACACCCAGGACTGGACCGATCCGCAGCTCCGCCTCGTCTATGACTACTGGGACCAATACCTCATCCCGTGTCTCGAGGCCTACGGCTACACGGTCGACACCTCCGCGCGCCCCTCCAAAGAGGCATTCGTCTCCGCGTTCTACACTCCAGGCCGCCACCAGTGGTGGCCCTTCGCGGACAGCATGAGGGGCGTGTCGGCAGAACGCCAGGCCGAGGTCGCGCAGACATGCCCGGAGCTTCCGCCGCAGGATGTCTTCTGGGGGTCATCCGGATGAATCGCCCCGCCCGCTGGGCCGCCCTCGTCCTTGCGCTCGTGGCCGTCGCCGCGCTCGCCTTCTGGGCCGGCCGGGTCACGCTCACCCCTCCGGCTCAGGCCGAGCAGCGTCCGGCCGCGAGCGCCCTCGTCACCGTCGCCGAGCAGGAGCTCGGCCGCGTCATCACCCTCGGCGTCTCCGTGTCGCGCGAGCAGACGCCGGCGGCGGTGAACGCGCTGACCGGCGTCGTCACCCGGGCCGGAGAGTCCGGCGAGGTGGCTGCCGGGGAGGTGCTGTACGCCGTCGCCCAGAAGCCCGTGCTCGTCCTCCAGGGCGAGCTTCCCCAGTGGCGCCCTCTCGGGGAGGGCACTTCCGGCGACGACGTCGCCGCGTTCCAGCGCATGCTCGCCGCCACCGGCGCGAAGGTGGAGGCCACCGGCACGTGGGACGAGGCCACCGCGGACGCCTGGGACGACTGGCTCACCGAACGCGGCTACCCCGCCGCGGACACCGTGGAGCTCGGCCAGCTCGTGGTCCTCGACGCCCTCCCCGCGCCCCTCAGCGTGGACGCGAAGACCACCGCCGTCGGCACCACCCTCGCCGGCGGCGAGAACGTGGTGGCCCGCCCCGGCGACCAACCGGACTTCGCCCTCGAGGTCAACCAGGAGCAGGCCGCCCTCATCCCGGCCGGCACCCAGGTCACCGTGCCCCACGGCGAACACGAATGGAAGGCCGTCGCCGGCGAGTCCACCTCCGACGAGCAGGGCCTGATCCGCATCACCCTCACCGCCCCGGACGGCGGCGTGGTCTGCGGCGAGGACTGCGACACCCTGCCCGCCGACGCCACCACCTCCCTGCTCTCCCAGGTCAGCGTGGTCCCGCCCGTCTCCGGGCCCGTGGTCCCCGTGTCCGCCCTGCGCACCCAGCCAGACGGCGCCGCGACGGTCACGGTGGTCCGGGACGGCGCCGCGGAGGACCGCACCGTCACCGTCCTCGGCTCCGCCGACGGCCTCGCCGTCGTGGACGGCGTGGACGCCGGCGAGCAGGTGCGCGTGCTGAACGGCACCCGATGACGGGGCCCGCCACCCCGGGCACGCCCGCCGCCCCCGTCGTCCCCGCCGCCCTCGCCGTCGAGGACCTGCGCTTCGCCTACACCCGCGCCGCCGAGGAGCTGTTCGACGGCCTCACCCACGCGTTCACGCCGGGCGCCGTCACCGCCCTCACCGGGCCCTCCGGGCGCGGCAAGTCCACCCTCCTGTACGTGCTCGGGCTCATGCTCACGCCCACCTCCGGAGTGGTGCGCCTCGGCGACGTCGACGCCTCCACCCGCCCGGACCGGGAACGCTCCCGCCTGCGCGCCACCTCCGTGGGATTCGTGTTCCAGGACTCGGAGCTGGACCCGTCCCGCCCCATCCTGGACTCCGTGGTGGAGCCCGGCCTCTACGCCGGGCTGGAGCGCCAGACGCTCGAGGACCGGGCACGGGCGCTGCTCGAGCGCTTCGGCCTCGCCCACCGCGCCGACCACCGGCCCGGGCAGGTCTCCGGCGGGCAGGCGCAGCGGGTGGCCGTGTGCCGCGCCCTCGTGAACGCGCCCGCCGTCGTCCTCGCGGACGAGCCCACGGGCAACCTCGACCCGGACAATGCCGGCCTCGTCATGGACGCCCTCGCCGATGCCGCCGCCGAGGGGCGCACCGTGGTGGTCGCCACCCACGACCCCGCCGTCGTCGCCCGCGCCGACGAGGTGGTTCGGCTGTGAACCGGGAGGACCGCCCATGAACCTGCGCACCCTGCTGCGTGAAGCCGTCACCGCCGCACGCACCTCTCCCGTGCCCTCCGCCCTCGTGCTGCTCGTGGTGGCCGCCATGTGCTTCGCCGCCGTGGCCACCGTGGGCAGGCAGGCCGCCACCGAGGCGGCCGTCGCCGCAGAGCTCTCCGGCCCCGGCGCCCGCGTGCTCACCGTCACCGACACCGGCGGCACCGGTTTCCTCACCGGCGCCACCGCGGCCACCCTCGCCGGACTCGACACCGCCGAGGCCGCCCTCGCCCGGGACTCGCCCATGGACGCCGTGAACACCGGGATCGGCCGGGGCGGCGCCCGCGTGGCCGTGACGAACGTGGTCGGCACCCTGGACCGTGGCATCGTGCTGACCCGCGGCCGCCTGCCCGCCCCCGGCGAGGTGGTGGTCCCCGAGGCCAAGCTCGCCGAGCTCGGCCTCGCCCAGCCCTCCGGAGCGATCGAGGCCACGGACGGCGGCCAGTGGGCCGTCGTCGGGGCGTTCCAGGCCCAGGACCCCTTCCAGGACCTCGACGGCTACGCCCTCACCGTCCCCGCCGCCCCGGACGCCCTCGTGATGCAGCAGGTCCGCGTCCTCGCCGCCGACACCGCCGGCACCCGCGCCATGCAGGAGGCCGCGCTCGCCGTGATCGACCCCGACCCGCGCGCCTCCTCCATCCAGACCGCCCGTGCCCTCTCCGCCGGCAACCAGGTGATCACCGGCGAGCTCGCCGGGCTCGGACGCTCCCTGCTGCTGCTGATCCTCGGAGCCGGCGCGTTCTTCGTGTCCATCGTGGTGCTCGCCGACGTCCTCATCCGCCGCCGCGACCTCGGCCGCCGCCGCACCCTCGGCATCGGCCGCGGAGACCTGATCCTGCTCGTGGCCGTGCGCACCGCCGTGCCTGCGCTGCTGGGCGCCGTGCTGGGCTCCGGAGCCGGGTACGCCGTCGTCGCCGGCCAGGGCGGGACGCTGGGGGTGGACTTCGTGGCGGCGGTGGCCGTGCTGGCCGCCCTCACCGCGCTGCTGGCCAGCCTCGCCCCGGCGGCGTTCGCCGCGTTCCGCGACCCCGTGCGGGTGATGCGGACGGCGTGAGGGGTGGCGGGCGGGCCCGCTCACCGGCGGGCACCCCGCCCGCGCACCGCTACCCTCGGGAGCATGCCCGCCTTACCCGCCGCGCCCCCGCCTGCCCTCACGCCGCTCCAGCGGCAGTCCGTCCTGCGCACCCTGCGCAGCCCTCGGCTGCTGGGCACCGAGGTGTTGGCCGCGGTCGTGGTGGCGCTCGCCCTGATCCCGGAGGCCATCGCGTTCTCGATCATCGCGGGCGTGGATCCGCGCGTCGGGCTGTTCGCGTCCTTCACCATGGCCGTCACCACCGCGATCGTGGGCGGCCGGCCCGCCATGATCTCCGCGGCCACGGGGGCGGTGGCGCTGGTCGTCGCACCGCTGTCCCACGCGTACGGGGTGGGGCACCTGCTTGCCGCGATCATCCTCGGCGGCGTCATCCAGATCCTGCTCGGCGTGTTCGGTGTGGCCCGGCTCATGCGGTTCGTCCCGCGCTCGGTGATGGTGGGGTTCGTCAACGCGTTGGCCATCCTCGTGTTCACCTCGCAGCTGCCCGAGCTGATCGGCGTCCCGTGGCTCGTGTACCCGCTCACGGCGTTGGCCCTGGCGATCGTGGTGCTGTTGCCGCGGCTCACCACGGCGGTGCCGGCGACGCTCGTGGCCGTCGTCGTGGTCACCGCCCTGGTGATGGCCGCCGGCCTGGCCGTGCCGCGCGTGGGGGACCGGGGCGCGCTGCCGGATGCGCTGCCCGTGCTCGGCCTGCCGGACGTCCCGCTGACGTGGGAGACCCTCCGGTTGATCCTGCCGTTCAGCGTCGGCATCGCGTTCGTGGGGTTGCTCGAGTCCCTGCTCACCGCGAAGCTCGTGGACGACATCACCGACACCCGCTCGGACAAGACGCGCGAGTCCTGGGGGCAGGGTGTCGCGAACGTGGTCTCGGGGTTGTTCGGCGGCATGGGCGGCTGCGCCGTGGTGGGGCAGACCATGATGAACGTCAAGGCGAACGGCGCCCGCACCCGGATCTCCACGTTCCTCGCGGGCGTGTTCCTGCTGGTGCTCGTGGTGGCCTTCGGCGGCTTCGTGGCGCAGATCCCCATGGCCGCGCTCGTGGGCGTGATGATGTTCGTGGCCGCCGCCACCTTCGATTGGCATTCGGTGCGCCCCGCCACCCTGCGCGCGATGCCGCGCTCGGAGACCGCCGTCATGGTCGTGACCGTGGCGGCCACGGTGCTCACTCACAACCTCGCGATCGGCGTGGGTGTGGGCGTGCTCGCTGCGCTGGTGCTCTTCGCTCAGCGCGTCTCGCGTCTGGTCACGGTGGTCCGCGAGGTCCACGACGACGGCGACGCCGTCACGTATCGCGTGCACGGCGCCCTGTTCTTCGCGTCCTCGAACGACCTCTACTCGCAGTTCGAGTACGCCCTCGACCCGCCGCGCGTCGTGATCGACATGAGTGCCGCGCACGTGTGGGACGCCTCCACTGTGGCCGCGCTCGACTCGGTGCTGACCAAGTACGCCCGGCACGGGATCCACGCCGAGGTGACGGGGCTGAACGAGGCCTCCGCGGCGATGCACGCGCGCCTCACCGGGCGACTCGGCGCCTGAGCCGGCGGGCTCAGGCGGTGACGAACTCCCACTGGTGCCCGTCCGGGTCGACGATCTCGCGGGAGTGCATGCCGGAGTCGGCCATCTCCTCGCGCAGGTCCTCGGGCAGGGGCACCTCGGCGGCGCCGAGCTCGATCGCCCGGTCCGCCAGGGCGTCCACCGCCGCGGCGTCGCCGACGGTCAGCGCCATGAGGGCGGAGTTGGTGGTGAGGCAGTCGGCGATCTCACGGTTGCCGATGAAGTCGGTGTAGTAGCCGGGGCTGAGGTACATCGCGTACGTCGACTCGGTGAGCTCGATGCACACCGAGTGCTCGTCCGAGTAGTCGTCCATTGCGGTGGCGCCCAGGGTCGTCCAGAACTCACGGATCCGCTCGGTGTCCGTCGTCGGGAGGTTGATGAACACCGGCTGGGAGAACAAGGCCATGGGGAGCACCGTAGACGAGGCGTTCGGCCCGCCGCCACCGCGCGCGTGTCGCGGGCGCGCGGGCGTGGCGTGGGCCACGGAGCCGCTCCCGACGACGGCGCCCGCGGCCTGGCGCGTCCGCCCCCGTTGGTAGCGTGGCCGCCATGAGCGTTCCTCCCTCTGGCCCGCCGGCCGGTCCGCCCGCCGGCTGGCCGCCGTCGGGCCGGCCGTCCGCCCGCCGCGCCGCCGTCGCCCCGAGCCTGCACGGGCACCCCGGCGCCCCCGGTGGCGTCCCCGCCGGCTGGCCCGGCCGCCGGCCCGCGGCCCGCCCCGCGCCGGACTGGACCCCGGGTCGGTTCCACTGGGGCGACGCCGTCGTGGTGCTCGTGTACGTGGCGCTCATGGTGCTCGGGCTGGGGCTGTGGCTGGCGGTGTCGCTCGGCCTGGTCCCCGGTGACCTCGAGGCGTTCGACCTGGTCCGCGACGGGTTCACGGTGAACATCGTCAGCTACGCGATCCTCGTGGTGCTCGTGCTGGCCGTGGCCTGGCGCCCGCTCGTGACGTCGCTGCGGGTGTTCCGCACGGGGACGTGGTGGAAGCTGTTGCTGCTGCCCGCCACGTGGCTGGCGTGCATCGTCGTGAACGTGATCGTGCTGAGCCTCATCGGGGAGGCGCAGACCAGCGCCAACCAGGCCGCGCTCGAGGAGATGACCACGCAGGCCCCGCCCGTGCTCATGATCCTCATGACCGTGGTGGCCGCCCCGCTCGTGGAGGAGTACCTGTTCCGCCACCTGCTGATCGGCAAGCTCTCCCGCTGGATCAACGTGTGGGTGTGCGCCGTGGTCTCCGTGCTCGCGTTCACACTCCTGCACTTCCTCGGCACCGGCGGCGACTTCCGGCTCGTGGAGACCGTCCCGTACCTGACCCTCGCGGTGGCGATCACGGTGTCCTACATCCTGATGGGCCGCTCGTTCGGGTACGCGGTGCTGCTGCACATGGTGAACAACGGCATCGCCATCGCGATGCTCTACCTCGTGGCCCCCCTGCTGCCGGACACGCTGCCCGGCCCCACTGCCCCGACCACGGCGCTGGCCCCGCTGCTGGCCCTGCTGGGCTGAGATGGCAGGACCCTCCGGCTCGACGGCGGCGCCCGCCCCGCAGGACGCGCGCGCCCTCACGCGGCGCATCCTCGCGCTCGCGGTCCCCGCGTTCGGCGCGCTCATCGCGGAGCCGCTGTTCCTGCTGGCCGACACCGCGATCATCGGGCACCTGGGCACGGCCCAGCTGGCCGGCGTCGGGATCGGCACCACCATCCTGCACACGCTCACCGGCCTCATGATCTTCCTGGCCTACGCCACCACCCCGGCGGTGGCCCGGCTGATCGGGGCGGGGAACCCGGCCGCCGCGATGGACCGCGGCCGCGACGGCATCTGGCTGGGCCTGCTGCTCGGCGCGGTGCTGGCCGTCCTCGGCTGGCTCGCGGCCCCCGCGCTGACGGCGGCCCTCGGCGCGACGGGCGAGGTGCAGGCCCACGCCGTCGCCTACCTGCGCTGGTCCATGCCGGGGCTGCCGGCCCTGCTGGCCGTGCTCGCGGCCACCGGGGTGCTCCGCGGCCTCCAGGACACCGTGACGCCGCTCGTGGTGGCGGGTGTGGGCTTCGGCGCGAACATCGGGCTGAACGTGGCCCTGGTGTACGGGCTGGGCTGGGGCGTAGCTGGCTCGGCCGTCGGTACGTCCGTGGTGCAGTGGGCGATGCTCGTGACATACCTGTTCGTGCTGGCCCCGCGCTTCCGCCGCTCGGGCACGGTGTGGGCGCCCCGTGCGTCGGGCATGCGCGCCACGGCCCAGGTGGGCTCGTGGCTGCTGCTGCGCACCGCGAGCCTGCGCGCGGCCATCCTCATCACCGTCATGGCCGCCGCCGGCGCGGGCGACCTCACCCTCGCCGCGCACCAGCTCGTCTTCACGCTGTTCTCCACGCTGGCGTTCGCCCTCGACGCCCTCGCGATCGCCGCGCAGGCCCTGATCGGCGCCGAGCTCGGGGCCGCCCGGCCGGATGCGGCCCGTCGCCTCACCCGGACGATGGTGCGCTGGGGGCTGGGCTTCGGCGTCGTGACCGGGGCCGTGCTGGCCCTGGCGGCACCGGTGCTGCCGGGGCTGTTCACCACGGACCCGACCGTGCAGGCCGCCGCCACCGTGGGCCTGTGGGTGCTGGCCGCCGGGCAGCCGGTGGCCGGGTACGTGTTCGTGCTGGACGGCGTGCTGATCGGCGCCGGCGACGCCCGCTACCTCGCCCTCGCCGGCCTCGTGAACCTCGTGGTCTACGCGCCGGCGCTCTGGGTGCTCGCGCAGCTCGCCACGGGCGGATTCGGCTGGACCGCGGCCTGGCCCGGACCGAACGCCGCCGTGCCCGACGCCGGCGTGCAGCTGGGCCTGCTCTGGCTCGGCTTCGCAGGGGTCTACATGGGGATGCGGGCGCTCACCCTCGGCTGGCGGGCCCGGCGCGACGACTGGATGCGGCTCGGCGTCGGGTGAGCGCGTCCGGGCGGTGACGCGCGGGCCGGGCCGCGGCCGCACTGCTCCTAGACTGGGGCGGTGGCTACCGTGCAGACCCCCCTCGAGATCTCGTCCGTGGTGTTCAAGCCGATCCTGATCCGCGCCGTGGTGGCGCTGGCGTTCGGTCTGACCACCGTGTTCGTCGCCGAGCCGGGCCTGACGTGGATGAAGGTCATGTTCGCGCTGTACCTGGCGTTCTCCGGTTCGGCGATGTGGGAGTACCTGCGCCGCGACCCGGTGCCCGTGGCCATGCGCTCCCCGCTGTCCCTGGCGGCGGCCGCGTGGATGCTCGGCGTGATCGTGCTGCTGTTCCTGGGGTCCCCGGCGGCGGTGGGCGTGGCGGCCGGCGCCGCCCTCGTGCTCGGCGGCGTCGCCGAGCTCGTGGCGTGGGCCCGCCACCGCCGCGAGTTCATCCCCGCGCGGGACCAGCTGTGGACCGGACTCGTGGGCCTGCTCTCCGGGGGCGGCGTGGTCGTGGCCGCCCTGCAGGGCTTCGGCCCGCACGCCCTGCTCGGCATCGCCGGCGGCGGGGCGATCCTGATCGGCGTGCTCCTGATGGTCTCCGGGCTCGGCTTCCACCACGAGGTGCGCCGGGACCGGGGCACGGCCAGGGGCCTCTGAACCGGGCCGACGTCGTCGTCCTGACCCGCGGGGCGGACGTTCGCCGGGGGAGGACCTCGGGGCCCCGAGGGGCCACCCGTCGGCCGGACGCGTAGACTGGCTCCGGTCCGCCGCGCCCCGAGGGCCTCAGCCCCGGGCGCCTGCGCGGGCCGTGTCGCCCCAGCCGCCCCCAGCCGTCAGGAGTCCCGCCGTGAGCGCACCGTCCCCCCGCCCGTCCGCCGATCGCGCCGGATCCGGCCGCCCGGCACGCGGCGGTCTGCGCACCACGGTCAAGGGCCCGCTCGTCTTCTCCGCCGTGCTCGGCCTGATCGGCGGGGTGATCGCCGGCATCACCGCCTCCGGCGGCACCCAGAATCCACTGCGCGTCGACATCGCGCTGATCGCCTTCGGCGTCTTCTTCATGACCTCGCTCGTGGTGGTGGCCATGCTGCAGCTCGCCGCGCGCGAGAACCCGGACCACCTCTCCCAGGGCTCCGGTGTGAACCGCTCCTCCGAGGAGATGTTCCGCAAGGCCGCCGCCGACCGCCGCGCCCAGGCCGCCGCCGAGCGCCGCGAGCAGGGCGGCACCGGAGGCGACGCCCCCCGCGCCTGAGCCCGGCGCCTCAGAACCCGAGGCTGCGTGCCTCCCGCCGCAGCGCGTCCGCCGAGGCGTGCAGCGCCCGCATCTCCGCGTCGTCCAGCTCGGGCTGGATCACGCGGGTGACGCCGTCGCGCCCCACCACGGACGGCATGGACAGGGCGACGTCCGAGAGCCCGTGGACGCCGTCGAGCACGGTGGAGACCGGCAGAATGGCGTGCTGGTCGCGCAGGATCGCCTCGAGCAGGCGGGTCGTGGCCACGCCGACCGCGTACGTGGTGGCGCCCTTGCCCTGGATCACCTCGTACGCGGCGTGCACCACGGTGTCCGCCACCTCGTCCAGGTCGGCGCGGGTGAACAGCGGGTCGACCGGCGTCGGCCACTCCAGGATGGGCGTCGGGCCGATGCGCGCCGAGCTCCACGCGGGGAACTCCGTGTCCCCGTGCTCGCCGAGGATGGCCGCGTGCACCGACGACGGGTGGACCTGCGCCCGCGACGCCAGCAGCCACCGCAGGCGGGACGTGTCCAGGAGGGTGCCCGAGCCGATCACCCGGCCGGCAGGCAGACCGGTGAGGCGCTGGGCCACCAGCGTGAGGACGTCCACGGGATTGGTGACGAGCACGATCAGCGCCTCCGGCGCGTGCGCCTGCACCTGGGGCAGCAGGCCGCGCAGGATCTCCACGTTGTGCGCGCCGAGGTCGAGGCGGGTCTGCCCCGGCTTCTGCTTGGCGCCGGCCGTGATCACCACGACCTCGCAGCCGGCCAGGACGTCCGGGTCCGCGCCGCCGGTCATCGCCGACGCGGAGGTGAACGGGGTGCCGTGGGCCAGGTCGAGGACCTCGGCGCGGACCTTGGGCTCGTCGATGTCGTACAGGGCGACCTCGCGGGCGACGCCGCGGATCAGCGCCGCATAGCAGATCGCCGTGCCGACGCCGCCGGCCCCCACGACGCCGACCTTGCGGTGGGCGGGTCCGAGGGACGCGGGGGCGGCGGGGGAGTGGGCGGGGGTGTGCTCGCTCATGCCTCGCAGGCTAGGGGTGTCCGGTCGGCCGACGGAACCACGAGGCCGCCCCGTCCCCCGGCGGGTGGGGCCGGGTCAGTCCTTCTTCTTGTCCGACTTCTTCTTGCCGGCCTTCTTCTCCGCCTTCTTGCGGGCCTTCTTCTCCGCCTTCCTGCGCTCCTTCTTCTCCTTCTTGGTCTCCCGGCGGGGCTCGTCGGCGGCGGCCTCGGAGTCCACGACGGCCTCCGGCGCCTCCGCCTCCTCCGGCCCGGCCGGATCCGCCGCGGGGGCGGACTCCGCCGCCTCGGCCAGCCGTGCCCGGTAGGAGCGCACGTGGGTGCGGTTGGCGCAGTTGGCCTCGTCGCAGAACCGCTTGGACCGGTTCCGGCTGGCGTCCACGAGCGCGTTCTCGCAGTCCTCGCCCTCGCACACGCGCAGGCGGGTCAGCTCGCCGTCCATCGCGGTCTCCGCCAGCGCGAGGGCGGCCATCGCGGCCAGCCGCTCCACCGCGTCGGCGGGGACCTGCGCCGGGGCCAGCCCGACGACGTCGCCCCCGGCCGTCAGCCGCAGCGGGCCGGCCGCGGCGAGGAGGGCGTTCACGCGCTCCACGGCGGCCGCCTCGTCCCCGGCGGCGAGGGCCCAGACCTCGGCCAGACGGCCGCGGAGCTCGCGGCCACGCACGGCCGCGGCGGCGGCCAGGCGGAGGCGGACCTCGTCCTCCTGGAGCTCAGGGACGAGGGAGGGCAGCTGCGTGGCGGCGGTGAACCGTTCGTCGGCCGGCTGACCGCCCCGCAGGCCGGGGGCGGTGTTCAGGAACGCGGCCAGGGAGGCGAGGCGGGAGAGCGTCGGCGCGGAGAGCATGGGGAAAGCGTACGGCGGGTCCGCCCTCCCGTCACCGGCTTCACGCCGCGTATCGGGTGGCCTCCGGCGCCGTCCCGTCCAGTACCCTGACCCCCACGGACCCCGTCTGCGCGGCGGGGTGCACCCACGGGGCCGGAGGGGCCCCCGAACCAGCACAGGAGACCTCCATGTCCCAGACCTCCCAGGCGACCGGTCGCCTCTCCGCCGGGCACGTCATCGTCAAGACCCTCGAGTCCCACGGCGTGAAGCGCGTCTACTCCGTGCCGGGCGAGTCCTACCTGGACGTCCTGGACGGCCTGTACGACTCGGGCATCGAGAACGTGGTGTGCCGCCACGAGGGCGGCGCCACGTACATGGCCGAGGCCGACGGCAAGATGAACGTGGTCCCCGGCGTCGCCATGGTGACGCGCGGCCCGGGCGCCGCGAACGCCCACGTCGGCCTGCACACCGCGTGGCAGGACTCGACGGCGCTCGTGCTGTTCGTCGGCCTGATCCCGTTCGAGCACCGCGACCGCGAGGCCTTCCAGGAGTTCGACCCGCACGCCTGGTTCGGCACCGGTGCGAAGCGCGTGATGGTCCTGGACCACCCGGAGCGCGCCTCCGAGATCGTGGCCGAGGCCATGTTCGCCGCCAGCTCGGGCCGGCCCGGGCCCGTCGTCGTCGGCCTGCCGGAGGATGTGATCCGCCAGGAGATCGACGCGCACCTGCACCCGCAGATCCCCGTGGCCCCGGGCGGCATGACCGTGGAGGACTGGAAGTCCCTGCACGCCGCGCTCAAGGAGTCCCGCAAGCCGCTGTTCATCACCGGTGGCAACGACTGGACGGACGAGGGTGCGCAGACCCTGACGACGTGGCTGGAGGAGCACAAGATCCCCGCCGCCGCCGAGTGGCGCACCGAGGGCACCGTGCCGTTCTCCTCGCCGTCCTACGTGGGCCCGATCGGCTACGGTCGCCCGAAGCCGACCTACGACATGCTCGAGGAGACCGACCTCATCGTGTTCGTCGGCACCGTGCCGGGCGACGTCGTGACCAACGGCTTCACCATCCGCCAGAACTGGGACAAGAAGAACTTCCTGGTCACCATCGACCCGTCCCTGCGCGGCCGCTCCGGCCCCGTGTCCCACCAGATCGTGGCCAAGCCGGACGTGTTCATCCGCGACCTCGTCCGCATGGAGCTCGAGGTCAAGCCGGAGTGGGAGGAGTGGACCTCCCGCATGCGCGGCGAGCAGGAGAAGTTCGCGGCCCTGCCCCCGGCCGAGCCGTCCGAGGGTCAGGCGAAGATGGCCACCCTCATGGCCAACCTGGTGCCGAAGCTGCCGAAGGACTCGATGATCTCCCTCGGCGCGGGCGAGCACACCAACTGGGCGCACCGGTACTTCCCGACCGAGGGCTACCGCGCCATGATCTCGGCCCGCAACGGCTCCATGGGCTACTCGGTGCCGGGCGCCGTGGCCGCGTCCCTGAACTTCCCGGACCGCACCGTGGTGACCATCGCCGGCGACGGCGAGTTCCTCATGAACGGTCAGGAGCTGGCGACCGCCGCGCAGTACGGCGCGAAGCCCCTCGTGATCGTCATGGACAACCAGGAGTACGGCACCATCCGCACCCATCAGGAGCGCGAGTACCCCGAGCGCGTCTCCGGCACCCAGCTGAAGAACCCCGACTTCGCCGCCATGGCCCAGGCGTTCGGCGGCTTCGGGGTGCGCGTGGAGCGGGACGCGGACGTGCCGGCGGCCGTGGACGCGGCGCTCAAGGCGGTCCAGGAGGAGGGCCGGTTCGCGCTCATCCACCTGATCGTGGAGCAGCGCGTCAAGGCCTACTGAGGCCGGCGGCGCGGTCCCCGCCGTCCCTCCGGTCAGGCCGCCGTCGTGGGGACGTCGAAGCGCAGCTGGGGCACGGGGAAGGGCGCACCGTCGAGGTCCGCCTCGACCCGGTCCCGCAGCACGCCCCCGCACGCACGGATCGTGGCCACGGAGGCGGTGTTCGTCTCGTCGCACGTGAGCAGGGCGGCGGGCACCCCGCGTGCGGCCAGCAGCGTCAGGGCGCCGCGCAGCAGCCGCGCGGCGTGGCCCCGCCGCCGGAACGCGGGGCGCACCGCATAGCCCACGTGTCCGTTGACGTGCCGCAGCGCCTCGTTCAGCTCCCACCGCACGGACACCCGGCCCACCAGATGGCCCGCCTCGTCCACGCCCACGTAGAAGGAGGCGGGCACGCGGCCGGGTTCGACGTCGCCGCGCGCCTCGGCGGCGAACGCGCGGCGGATCGCGGGGAAGGAGCGGGTGCCGGCCATCAGGAAGTCGAACCCCTCCCGATGCAGCTCGGCGTCCGCCTCGCGCGCCGCGATCTCGTCCGCGGCGCGCAGCGGGCGCAGCAGGAGGCCGTCCACGGTGACGGTGGGGCTGGGGTCCGGGAGCATGTGCCGAGTGTACGAGGGGGGACGCCGGGCGCGGCCGCGTGAGCCACCCGCCGCCCCAGCCCTCCTCCCCTCCCCACCCCCGCGCCGTGAGCCAGACGTTTCGGTCGTGATCAGCCCCTGATTGCAGCCGAAACGTCTGCCTCGCGGCACAGCCCCCGGGCCGCCGCGCCCCCCACGACACGAGCAGGGGTGACGTGGATCACGTTCGAGGCTAGGGTGTGGGGACCGACGATCGCCCATCCCCAGGAGGTCGCAATGACCGTGCCGTCCTCGTCGGCGGAGCATGCGCCCGCGCTCGAGGCTCGCCCCGAGATGCCGGGCGAGACCCTGTCCCGCGTCGCCATGACGTCCGCGGCGCTCGAGCTGATCCGCCGACTCCTCCCGATCCATGGCCCGCTCATGTTCCACCAGTCCGGCGGCTGCTGCGACGGGTCCGCGCCCATGTGCTATCCCGCCGGCGACTTCACGACCGGCGCCGCCGACGTCCTGCTGGGCACCTTCGCGCTGCCGGCCGAGGGGGACCAGGCCGCCGTGGAGATCCCGTTCTGGATGTCCGCCGCCCAGTTCGAATACTGGAAGCACACCCACCTCACCCTGGACGTGGTGGACGGGCGCGGCTCCGGCTTCTCCGTCGAGGCCCCCGAGGGCAAGCGGTTCCTGATCCGCTCGCGGTTGATGGCAGGCTCGGGATGAGCTCGACCCTCGCCACCGGCGCCTACCGACGCGCCGTGGACCGGGCCCACGAGTCCCTCGCCGCGGTCCGCCTGTCGCTCGCGCCGTCGTCGCCCACCGCTCCGGCCGGCGCAGACCAGGGCCTGCGCGCCGCCCTGCAGGGGCTGCGGCGAGAGGTCCGTGAGTCCTGGCTGCGCTCCCTCGGCGCCCTCACCCCCGCGGTACCCGGCCAGACCGACCCGGCCACCCTCTCCGACGACGACCTCGCCGCCGCCCGCCGAGACCAGCGCCTCGCCGTGGCCCTGCCGGTGGTCCGCCGCATGCTCATCCACCCCGCGGCCGAGGCCGGGATGCTCGCCGCGATCGGCAACGCGCGCGGCCACCTGCTGTGGGTCGAGGGCGACCGGACCGCGGTGCGCCACGCCGAGACCATGGGCTTCGTGGCGGGCGCCGACTGGTCCGAGGCGTCCATGGGCACCTCCGCCCCCGGCATCGTCCTCGCGACCGGCGCCCCCACGCAGGTCAGCCGCGGCGAGCACCTGAGCCCGCGCGTGCACCCGTGGAGCTGTTCGGCCGTCCCGCTCACGGACCCGGCCACCGGGCGGCTCGTCGGGGTCCTGGACCTCACGGGCGGGGAGGACGCCGTCAGCCACCTCGCCCTGCCGCTGCTCCAGGCCACCGTGGACGCCGTGCACGCCGCCTGGCGGGACCTGCCCGCCCCGTCCCGGGGCCGTCCCCGCGGCACCGCCCCGACGCCGGGCCCCTCGGCTCCGCCGTCCGCCTCGCCGGGGCCGAGCCCCGCCGCCGCGCCGCACCGCCACGACGCCGCCGCGGGCCTGTTGCGCGTCACCGGCCACCTGCCGCCCACGCTGGACGGGGTCGAGCTCACCGGCCGGCACGCCGAGATCCTCACCCTCCTCGCGTGGCACGGCCCGGGCCTGACCGGCGCCGAGCTCGAGGTCGCGCTGTATCCGGAGGAGACCGCCGGGCCCCGGCCCGCGCCGGGCGATTCCCCCGCCCGCGCCATCTCGCTGCGCGCCGAGGTGCATCGACTCCGCCGGGCGCTGCGGGACGTGGGGGCGCCGGTGGCACTGCTGTCCCGGCCGTACCGGCTCGTGGGGGAGGTGCACGCGGACCTGCTGTGCGCGCGGGAGGCGCTGCGCGCCGGGGATCTGGACCGTGCGCTGCACGCGGCGGCCGGGCCGGTGCTGCCGCGGTCGGCGTCCCCCGGTGTCGCCTCGATCCGCGCGGAGCTGGGGGAGGCGCTGCGCGAGGCCGTCGCCCAGGACGCGGATGTCGAACAGCTCTGGGCCTACCTGGGCCGCCCCGAGGCCCGCGACGACGTCGAGCTCTGGGGCGCCGCCCTGCGTCTGCTGCCGGCGGACTCGCCGCGGCGGGCGCTCGCCGTGGCCACGCTCGAGCGGATCGAGCGGGACCTGGCCTGACCCGGCCCGCCCCTCACCCGCGCCCGGCTGCAACCTCCGTGCAACATCCTTGTGACTAGGGTCACAGCCACGGCAGGGCGCCACCGGCGCCGAGGCAACCGCAGGCAAAGGAGCCAGCACCATGACCGTCTACGCATTCCCCGGCACCGAGGGCGCCAAGGTCGAGTTCAAGTCCCGCTACGAGCACTTCATCGGAGGAGAGTGGACACCCCCGGTCAAGGGCCAGTACTTCGAGAACGTCACGCCCGTGACGGGCAAGGTGTTCTGCGAGGTCGCCCGCGGCACGGCCGAGGACATCGACGTCGCCCTCGACGCCGCCTGGAAGGCCGCCCCGGCCTGGGGCGCCACCTCGGCGGCCGAGCGTGCGCTCGTGCTGCACCGCATCGCGGACCGCATGGAGGAGAACCTCGAGATGCTGGCGGTCGCGGAGACCTGGGACAACGGCAAGGCCGTCCGGGAGACCCTCAACGCGGACCTGCCGCTGGCCATCGACCACTTCCGGTACTTCGCCGGCGCGATCCGCGCGCAGGAGGGCGGCCTGTCCCAGGTGGACGAGGACACCGTCGCCTACCACTTCCACGAGCCGCTCGGCGTGGTCGGCCAGATCATCCCGTGGAACTTCCCGCTGCTGATGGGGGTGTGGAAGCTGGCGCCCGCGCTGGCCGCGGGCAACGCCGTCGTGATCAAGCCCGCCGAGCAGACGCCGGCCTCGATCATGGTGTTCATCGAGCTGATCGCGGACCTGCTGCCGGCCGGCGTCGTCAACGTGGTCAACGGCTTCGGCCTCGAGGCCGGCAAGCCGCTCGCGCAGTCGCCGCGCATCCGCAAGATCGCGTTCACGGGTGAGACGACGACGGGCCGGCTGATCATGCAGTACGCCTCGGAGAACATCATCCCGGTGACCCTGGAGCTGGGCGGCAAGTCGCCCAACGTCTTCTTCGAGGACGTCATGGCGGCCGACGACGCCTACTGGGACAAGGCGCAGGAGGGCTTCACCCTGTTCGCGCTGAACCAGGGCGAGGTCTGCACGTGCCCGTCGCGGGCGCTCGTGCAGGAGTCGATCGCGGAGAAGTTCCTCGACGCCGTCGTGGAGCGGACCTCGCGCATCGTGACCGGCAACCCCCTCGACACGGACATGATGATGGGCGCCCAGGCCTCCAACGACCAGCTCGAGAAGATCACGTCCTACCTGGACATCGGCCGGCAGGAGGGCGCCGAGGTGCTGATCGGCGGCGCCCGCGCCGAGATGGAGGGCGAACTGTCCGGCGGCTACTACGTGCAGCCCACGATCTTCCGCGGGGACAACTCGATGCGCATCTTCCAGGAGGAGATCTTCGGGCCGGTGGTCTCGACGACCACGTTCACCGACTTCGACGACGCCATGCGGATCGCCAACGACACGCTCTACGGGCTCGGCGCCGGCGTGTGGTCCCGGAACGGCAACACCGCCTATCGCGCGGGCCGGGCGATCCAGGCCGGTCGCGTGTGGGTGAACAACTACCACGCCTACCCGGCCCACGCCGCGTTCGGCGGGTACAAGTCCTCCGGCATCGGCCGCGAGAACCACCTGATGATGCTCGACCACTACCAGCAGACCAAGAACCTGCTCGTCTCCTACTCCGAGGACAAGCTCGGGTTCTTCTGAGCCGGTGCCGGCACCGCACGACCCCCCTCCCCACTCCACGAAAGGTGATCCCCATGACCACGATGAAGGCAGCCGTCGTCACCCAGTTCGGCACAGAGGCCGACGTCACGGAGGTCGAGCGCCCGACGCCCGGCCAGCACCAAGCGCTCGTGAAGCTCATCTCCTCGGGCGTCTGCCACACGGACCTGCACGCGATGGAGGGTGACTGGCCGGTGAAGCCGACCCCGCCGTTCATCCCGGGCCACGAGGGCGTGGGCATCGTCGAGGAGGTCGGACCCGACGTCGAGAACCTCAAGGTCGGGGACATGGTCGGCAACGCGTGGCTGTGGGGCGCGTGCGGCCACTGCCAGTACTGCCGCACCGGGTGGGAGACCCTGTGCGAGGAGCAGATCAACGGCGGCTACTCCATGAACGGATCCTTCGGCGAGTACATGCTCGTGGACGCCCGCTACGCGCCCCTGATCCCCGAGGGCGCGGACCCGATGGAGGTCGGCCCGATCCTGTGCGCCGGCGTCACGGTGTACAAGGGGCTGAAGCAGACCGAGGTGCGGCCCGGGCAGTGGGTCGTGATCTCCGGCATCGGCGGCCTGGGGCACATCGCGGTGCAGTACGCCGTGGCGATGGGCATGCGCGTGGTGGCCGTGGACGTCGCGGACGACAAGCTGGCGCTCGCCTCCCGGCACGGCGCGGAGCTGACCGTGAACGCGAACGTCGCGGACCCCTCCGTGGAGATCCAGGAGAAGATCGGCGGCGCCCACGGCGTGCTCGTCACGGCCGTGCACCCGCAGGCGTTCGGCCAGGCCATCGCGATGACCCGCCGCGGCGGCACCATCGTGTTCAACGGCCTGCCCCCGGGCGACTTCCCCGCGCCGATCTTCGACATCGTCCTCAAGGGCCTGACCATCCGCGGCTCGATCGTGGGCACCCGGCAGGACATGGTCGAGGCACTCGAGTTCTACGAGGCCGGGAAGATCCACCCGACGTTCCACACCCGCCCGCTCACCGAGATCAACGACGTGTTCGACGAGATGCGCCACGGCAAGATCGAGGGCCGCGTCGTCATCGACTACGCGATGCAGGACTGACGTGTCGCCTGGGCGTCGGCTGGGCGCGGGGTAGTATCGACACATCACGCGCACCAGTGCGACGGCGGTCGTCCCGCCCGGAGACCCGGGCCGGGGCGGCCGCCGTCGTCGTCGCGGGGACGGGGCGGGCCGCAGCGATTCCGGTGCGCGAGCCTCAGCAGGCCGCGGCCGGGGCGACGCCGTCGCGCAGCCACTCCAGCGTGGCCGGCCAGAAGGTCGGCGCGAACCGCGCGTGGAACAGTCCGAAGTGCCCGATCTCCGCGACACCGAGCTCCTCCGGCCGCACCCGCCAGCGCACCGTCTGCCGACCCGGCGAGTAGGCGTCCGCGCGGTCGAGGGCGGCGTCGGTGCCGAAGTCGTCGTCCACGGGCGCCACGATCAGCGCGTCCGCCGTGAACGCGGCCAGACGACGGCGCAGCTCGTCCCGGCCGGCGCCGGTGCGGGCGCTCGCGGTGAAGTCGCGGCGACTGCGCGCCCAGTCCAGGGCGACCCCGCGCGGCAGGTCCTCGAGCCAGCCGAGCCGCCGCCCCGGGAAGTGCCCGCGGGCCAGCGTGATCGCCGGCATCGCCGCGTGCCACCGCGCCCACATCCGTGCACGCCCCGGCCGCGCCCGGTAGTCCCGCCAGTGGGCGTGCTGCCCGCCCACGGCCACGTGCCGGGCCACATGCCGCGCCTCGTCCGCGAGCCCGATGCCGAACCCGCCGTAGCTGTGGCCCACCGTCAGGAGGGGGCCGGGCAGGCGCGTCCGGGCCCAGCCGAGCACGGCGTCCGCGTCGAGGGCGCCCCAGTCCGCCCACCGCGCCCGCCGCGCCACGGCGAACGGCTCACGGGACTCCCCGACGCCCCGGTAGTCGAACGTGACCGCGTGGAACCCGTGGCCGGCGAGGAACTCCGCGTAGCGCCGGTAGTACGTGGCCTTCACCCCGGTCGCCGAGGCGATCACCACCGCGCCGGCGGGCCGGGCCGGGGGCGTCGTCGTCGTGGGGGCGAAGTGGCGGGCCGCGAGCACGAAGCCGTCGCGGGCGCGGAGGCGCACGGGGGTGGAGGTGGTCTGCGTCACGCCGCCACCCTAGGCGCGGGGCGGCGCGACCTGCGACACAGACCTGCGACACAATGGGCCCATGACTGAGACCCCCCAGAGCTCGTCCGGCCAGAGCCGGGACGAGATCCTCGCCCGCCTCGAGGAGATCTACGCGAACGACCCCGCGGTGCGCGAGCACGGCGTCACCCTCGGCGAGGTGGCCGAGGGGCGCGTGGTGCTGCACCGCGACGTCACCGCGGACATGGTGAACTCCCACGAGATCTGCCACGGCGGCTTCCTGTTCCACCTCGCGGACTCGGCGCTGGCGTACTGCGTGGCGACCTTCGGCGCCGCCCCCGTCACCCGGCGCGCCGAGATCACCTACGTGGCGCCCGCCAGGCTCGGCGCGCACCTCGTGGCGACCGCCCGCCAGTCGGTGGAGTTCGGCCGCGACCGCATGATCGAGGTCGGCATCGAGGCGGACGGCCAGCTCGTCGCCTGGTTCACCGGCCACTCCACGAGCCCGCGGGTGCACGCGTGAGCGCCGGGCAGGACGCGACGACGGCCGGGCCGGTCGTCGAGTCGGTGGAGCTGCACGTGGCCGCGGGGGCGGAGGCGGCGTTCGAGGCCGCCGTCGCCGAGGCCGAGCCGCTGTTCCGGGACAAGGGCGCGACGTCCTTCGCGCTGTCCCGGCAGGTGGAGGACCCGGCGCGCTACCGGCTGCTGATCGGCTGGCGCACGCTCGAGGACCACACCGTGGCCTTCCGCGAGTCCGACGCGTTCCTCGCGTGGCGGGCGCTCGTCACCCCGCACCTGGCGCAGCTGCCGGCCGCGACCCACTGGTCCGCCGTCTGACCCCCGCACCCCCCGTTTTCGTTCGGGAAACGGCGGTCCCCGGCGCGTTTTCGTTCGAGAAACGGCGCGAGGGCCGACCGTTTCCCGAACGAAAGTGCCCGACACGCCGCCGTTTCCCGAACGAAAGTGCCGACTGAGACGCGGTCGGTTCAGAGGTGACGGCCGGCCAACCGCGTGAGGCTCGACTGGATGCCCCGCCCGTTGTCCGCCGGCACCCGCAGCAGCTCGTACGCGCGGCGCACGGCCGGCCGGGCCCACGAGTAGTCGAAGGTCTCGGTGACCTCGGTGGTGCCGTCCCCGTTGTCCCGGAACGCCCAGCGCCACCGGTGTCTGCCCGGGTGGGCCCACTCCACGAGCTCGTCCTCGTCCACGGCGGTGGCGGTCAGCGTCATCGTGTACGGCACCCCGTACTTTCGCATGGCCACGCGGAACCGGTCGCCCACGGCCAGCCGGTGCGGCCCGCTCACCTTCGGCCGCACGGTCCCGGATCCGTCCGCCTCGTGATGGCGGTGCGGGTCCGCAAGCATCGCCCACAGCTCGTGCGCCGGCGCGGCCACGGTGACCCGGTAGGACACCTGGTGCTCGCCGGTCTCCACGCGCTCGGGCCACGCCGCCTGCGGGGCGGCCTGCGGCAGCCCGGACGACGACGGCGCGGCGGCGGACTCGGTCTCGGGGGTGGCGGACGAGGGGGTCGGCTCGGTGCTCATGCCGCCCAGTCTAGGAACCGCCGCGGACACCGGAAGCGGAGGCGACGGCACCCCTCGGCGGGACACCACAGGACTCTTGCCGGGGGCCCGCCCCGGGCCTAGGGTCAGGTCATGGGCGCATGGGGCAGAAACGTCTTCCAGAACGACACCGCGCTGGACATCGTGGACGAGGTCCTCGACGGCACCTTCGACCTGGACGAGTTCCGCAAGAACTTCCGTCGCGACGAGGACGAGGGCCACCTGACCGCGAGCCAGGGCGCCGCACTCCTCACCCTCGGGGCGCTCGTGCGGATCGCCCGGAACGAGGACCACGCGGACCTCGAGGCCCTGCTCGAGCACGCGGAGACGGACGAGGTGGACCTCACCGCCTTCATCGACCAGTTCTCGGACGAGGACGTCGAGACCCTGCGCGAGCTGATCGGCGTGGTCATCCGCGAGCCCTCCTGCTCCGAGCTCTACCAGCTCTGGGAGGAGTCCGGGGAGCTCGAGCAGTGGCTCGAGTACTCCCGCGAATGCCTGCCCTGACCGGCCGGCCGGGCCGGGGTGGACCCGGCCCGCGCTCGGCCCCGCCCCGGCTCAGCGCGCGTAGCGGGTGAGCCGCAGCGAGTTCAGCACCACGAGCACGCTCGAGGCCGCCATCGCGCCGCCGGCGATCATCGGGTTGAGCAGGCCCAGGGCCGCGACCGGGATGCCGAGCACGTTGTAGAGGAACGCCCAGAACAGGTTCATCCGGATGATCCCCAGGGTGCGGCGGCTCAGGTCGAGCGCCTGGACCACCTGGTGCAGGTCGTCGCCCATCACGGTGATCTGCGCGGCCTCGCGGGCCACGTCCGTCCCCGAGCCCATGGCGATGCCCATGTCCGCCGCGGCGAGCGCCGGGGCGTCGTTGACGCCGTCGCCCACCATGGCCACCACGGCGCCCTCGGACTGCAGGCGCGTCACCACGTCCACCTTGTCCTCGGGGCGCACGCCGGCCACCACGTCCTCGGCCGGGATCCCGACGGCCTCCGCCACCTGGGCGGCGACGGCGGCGTTGTCGCCGGTCACCAGCAGCGGGCGCAGGCCCATCTGCCGCAGGCGGGCGATCGCGTCGGCGGAGGTGTCCTTCACGGTGTCCCGGACGGACAGGACGCCCGCCACGCGGCCGCCGACCGCGACCCACACGGCCGTGGCGCCGGCCTGCTCCGCGGCCTCGAACGCGGCCCGGTGCTCGGCGGGGATGCCGCCGTCGAGGGCGGTCTCGAGGACGGAGCCGCGGCCGACGGCCACGCGGACCGGATCCGGGCCGGCGGCGCCGTGCGCGCCGGAGCCGGGTGCGCCGTCGTCGTGGGGGAGGGCGACCAGCCCGGACACGCCGCCGCCGGCCGTGGAGGCGAAGTCCGCCACGCCGGGCACGGTCAGGCCACGCTCCTCGGCGCCGGCCACGATCGCGCGGGCGATCGGGTGCTCGGACCCGCGCTCGACGGCGGCCGCCAGGGTCAGCAGGACGTCGGCGGCCTGGTCCGGCGCCGTTTCGTCAACGAAAGCGCTCCGGGAGGCGCCCGTTTCGGCCACGAAAGCGGGGTCGAGGACGAGCACGTCCGCCAGCGCCATGCGGCCCTCGGTCACGGTGCCGGTCTTGTCCAGCACGATCGTGTCCACGGTGCGCGAGTCCTCGAGCACCTCGGGGCCGCGGATGAGGATGCCCAGCTGCGCGGCGCGGCCGGTGCCGGCCAGCAGGCCGACCGGGGTCGCCAGGCCGAGGGCGCACGGGCACGCGATCACGAGCACGGCCACGCCGGCGCGCAGCGCGGACGGCAGGTCGCCGGTCACGATCATCCACACCGCGAAGGTCAGCACGGCGATCCCGAGCACGATCGGCACGAACACGGCGGAGATGCGGTCGGCCAACCGGGCCACGCGCGCCTTGCCGGTCTGCGCCTCGGAGACGAGCCGCCCCATCTGGGCGAGCGTCGTGTCCGAGCCGACCCGCGTCGCGCGGGCCACGAGCCGGCCCGAGGTGTTCAGGGTGGCGCCGGTGAGGGCGTCCCCGGGGCCGACCTCCACGGGCACGGACTCGCCGGTGAGCAGGGAAGCGTCCACGGCCGAGGTGCCCTCGAGCACCTCGGCGTCCGTGGGCACCTTCTCGCCGGGGCGGATCAGCACGACGTCGCCCGGCGCGAGGGACTCGGCGGGCACCGTGCGCTCGTCGTGGGTCTCGGGGTCGTAGAGGGTGGCCTGGGCCGCGCCCAGGTCCAGGAGGGCCCGCAGCGCGGCGCCGGCCTCCCGCTTGGCGCGGGCCTCGAGCCAGCGGCCCAGCAGCAGGAACGTGGTGATGACCGCGGCCGTCTCGAAGTACAGGCTGTGGTGGGCCATCTCCGCCATGGTCCCGCCCACGTGGGCGGTCATGTCCGGCGCCAGGATCAGCTCCACGGCCGAGAAGGAGAAGGAGACGAGCACGCCCAGGGACACGAGGGTGTCCATCGTGGACGAGCCGTGCCGGGCCGCGCGGAACGCCGCCGAGTGGAACGGCCACGCCGCCCACAGCGCCACGGGCGCCGCCAGGGCGAACGCGACCCAGCCCCAGTGCGGGAACTGCAGCGCCGGGACCATGGAGATCAGCACGAGCGGCACCGTCAGCACCGCCGCGCCGATCAGGCGCGGTGTGAGCACGTCCTCACTCGGACCGTGGGCCATGTGGTCGTGGTGGTCCACGCCGTCATGGTCCGCGGCATGCTCCTCGCCGTGCTCCTCGCCGTGCTCCTCGCCGTGCTCGGAGGTGTGCGCGTGCCCGGCGTGTCCGGCGTGTCCGGCCGGCGGGGCGGGACGGCGCACGGTGGCGCCGTACCCGGCCTTCTCGACGGCGGCCACGAGCTCCTCGTCCGACACGCCGGCGGGCGCGGTGACGGTCGCCTGTTCGAGCGGCAGGTTCACGGACGCCGTGACGCCCTCGAGCTTGCCCAGCTTGCGCTCGACGCGGCCCACGCACGAGGCGCAGGTCATGCCGGTGACGTCCAGGTCGACGCGGCGGGTGGTCTCGGACTGCGGGCCGGCCGGGGTGGAGGAGGCGGGGTGGGTCATGGGGTCAGGCCTCCACCAGCGTGTAGCCGGCCTCCTCGACGGCGGCGCGCGCGGCGGCGGGGTCGAGGGGGCCCTCGGAGGTGACGGTGGCGGTGGACACGCCCCCGGCGTTCAGGTCCACGTCCACGGCGGAGACGCCGGCGATCTCGCCGAGCTCCTCCCGGACGGAGGCGGCGCAGTGGCCGCAGGTCATGCCGGTGATCTTCAGGTCGGTGGTGGTCATCTCGTGCTCCTCGTGCGGTGGTGGGTGGGCGACGGCGCCGGTCAGCGCAGCAGGCGGCCGAGGGCGGCCGTCGCCTCGGCGACCTTCTCGTCGATGAGCTCGGTGCGGCCTTCCGCCTCGGCCTGCACCGCGGCCTCCGCCACGCAGTGACGCAGGTGCTCCGAGGTGAGATTCAGGCTGAGGGACTGCAGCGCCTTCGTGACGGCGGCGACCTGCGTGAGGACGTCGATGCAGTACACGTCCTCGTCCACCATGCGGTGGAGGCCGCGCACCTGCCCCTCGATGCGGCGCAGTCGCGCCAGGTGCTTCGCCTTGTCCCGGTGGACCTCGTGCGGGGGCCGGTGGCCGTCGCAGGCATCCGCCGCGGCGGACGGAAGGGGCGAGGCGGCGGCGGGCGCCGTCGTCGTGCTGTCCGTGCTCATACCCCCGTTCTATACCCCAGGGGGGTATGGGTCAAGGGGTCGGCCGACGCGGGTGCCCTCCTCCGGCAGCGGGGTGGCGGCTTCGCCCAGATCGGCGATCAGGCCGCGGACCTCCAGGTCCAGGGCGTCGCGCACGCCGCGCACCTGCTCGAGGCTCATGCCGCGGATCGACGGCACGGACCACTTCTGCACCTGCGCGCCCTCGGGGATCTCGAACGGATCCGCGCCGTCGAAGAGCACCACGATCTCGGCGGCCCGGAGCACGTCCGGGTCCAGGCCCTTGGTGTACGTGTGGTGCAGCGGGATGCCGATCTCGTTCATCGCCTCGAACGCGGTGGAGATGACCTCGCCGGCGGGCTCCGTGCCGGCCGAGCGGGCCCTGACCTCGCCGTGGGTGCGGTTCTCGAGCAGGGCCGCGGCCATCTGCGAGCGGCCGGCGTTGCCGTGGCAGACGAACAGCACACGCGGGTGGCGGGACTCGATGCTGCCCTGGTTGATCGCCCTGGCGCGCAGGCGCGAGGCGGCATGCTGCACCGAGATGGTCGGCAGCATCTCCGGGTGGCGGCTCGTCTCGGCGAGCTCGGCGTAGGAGTCGAACAGGAGCTGACGCACCGTCGCCTCGTCGGCCACGCCGGGGAAGCGCGCCATCAGCGGCCCGACCTCGCGCTCGAGCACGTGCGCGGCCATCCCGTGCGGCACGGGGTCCACCGCGGCGGGGATGTCCGGCGCGGCCGTCGTGTCCAGCGGCATGTCGTCCACCGCCGGTGCGTGATCGGCGTGGGGGTCCGGGGGGATGGGGGTCATGGTGCGAGTCCTCCGGGGAAGGCGGTCGGCTGAACGCGAGGTGAACGGGTGCCCCCACCCTGCGACGTCGGGTGTGCCGGCGCAAGCCTTGACGGGATCCCTCCGCGCCCGACGACGCTGCTCGCCGCCGTCGTCGGGGCGGTGGCCGACGCCCGGGCCCGGAGCGGGGGTCCGCCGAGGTGGGAGAGAATGGGGGCCATGTCTGTCCGCTCCCTGCTCCCGGACCTCGGCGCCCCCGCGACCGGGGCCCCCGAGGCCGCCGTCCCCCCGTTCGCCCGGGCGGTGCTGTGGGCGCACGGGGACGACGCGTGGCGGGGCGAGGGCGGCTGGACCGTGCTCCTGGACGGCACCGACCGGCTCCGCCGACTCTCCGCGCTGTGGCAGACCGCCGTCGCCGGGCGACCGGACCCGACGGCCCCGCTGCGGGGCTGGATCTCCTCGACCTTCGCCGACGACTCGCCTGAGCCCGCGGTCCTGCGCATCCCCGCGGATCTGCGCCGCGCCACGCCGTCCGGCGTGCGGGACGTGGCCCAGCACGTGGACGCGGACGCGCTCGCAGCCGCCGTCGCCGCGGACCGCGGAGCCCGGCTGCTGGCCGACGGTGCGGTGCCCCTGCCCGCCGGCGTCGCCGACCGTGCCTGGGACGACGCCGGCTACGCGGCCGGGGTGCGCGAGCTGCTGACGCGGATGGCCGACTCGGGCGGGGAGCTGGCGAAGGTCGTGATCAGCCGCACGATGACCGTCCCCGCGGACGACGCCGACCTGTGGCGGGCGATCGGGGAGCTGCGCCGCGAGTACCCGCAGACCTGGGTGTTCGCCGTCGGCGGGCTGCTGGGCGCCACGCCCGAGGTCCTCGCCACGCGGCACGCGGGGCTCGTGGGCTCGCGGGTGCTGGCGGGGTCCATGCCGCGCGGCGCGGACGAGGAGGAGGACGCCGCGCTGCGGGAGCGGCTGGCCTCTGATCCGCGGCTGGCGGAGGAGCATCGCTGGGCCGCGCGGTCGGTGCTGGACGCGCTGGCGCCCGTCGTCGACCTCGCCGATGACGACCCCGCGCCCACCGTCCTGACCCTGCCGAACGTGCACCACCTGGCCACGTCCGTGCGCGGCCGGCTGCGGGATGGGCGGGGGACCGTGCTGGACGTGGTGGCCGCGCTGCATCCGACGGCGGCCGTCGGCGGGACCCCCACGCCGGACGCGGTGCGGGTGATCGCGGAGGTCGAGCCCGTGGACCGCGGCCGCTACGCCGGGCCGGTCGGGTGGCTGGATCAGGACGGCGACGGCGAGATCGCCCTGGCACTGCGCTGCGGCCAGCAGGTGCCCGGCGGGGTGCGGCTGCAGGCCGGGGGCGGGATGGTCCCGGGAGCGGTGCCCGAGGAGGAGGTCACGGAGATCCGGGCCAAGTTCCTGCCGATGCGCCGAGCGCTGGGCGTCGCCGAGGACTGAGGCCTCCCGTGCCGGTCGCGCTTTCGTTCGGGAAATGGCGGCGTGTCGCGGTGCTTTCGTTCGGGAAATGGCGCCGCACGCCGGATTCGCGTGGGCGGCGATGGAACGGCGCCCAGGAGCGGAGGTGCCGGATGGCCTCATCAGCAAGGAGCAGTAACGCCGTTTCCCGAACGAAAGCGTCCTGGGGCCCGCCGTTTCCAGAACGAAAGCGTCCTGGGGCCCGCCGTTTCCCGAACGAAAGCGTCTGGGACGCGAGAAGACCCGCCGGCCACGGCCCCTCGCGGGGCGGGCCGACGGGTCTTCGCGTCGGTGTGGGGGATCAGGCGGCGACGGCCATGGCCTCGTGGGCCGGCGTCGTGGCCTGGAGGCGGCGGGTGGCCTCGCGCTCGGCGAGGGCCGGCAGGAAGGTGGTGATGCGGGCGCCGCGCTTGAGGTCGGCGACGACCTCGCGGACGACCGAGCGGACGGTCTCGGCGGTGACGGTGCCCTCGAAGCGGCGGAGGAGGGTCTCCTCGACGCGCTGGAGCACGTGGCGCTGCATGAGGGGGCTCGGGGCGGTGGGCAGGTGGTGGCTGGTCGTGTTGATGCTCACGGTGAGCACCTCCTTCGGTTGCCGGACCACGAGTCCGGCGGATCGTCGCGGCGGGGCCGCGGGTGATGAGTTCGGTGGAGTCCCGACCTCGCGTTCCGTAAACGCTAGGTGAACTGCTTGTGAACAAGTTTACAGATTTCCTCCCAGAGTGCAACTCCGTGTTCACCAACGTGACCTGAGGCACTCCGCCACACATGCCTGGATGGCGCAAAATCAGCGCAATCATGCGGTTTTCGGATCGAGGTGCCACGAGCGGCAGGCGAACAGCAAGATGAACAGAAGGTGAACGGCACCGTTCATCTTGGCTCCCTGCCCCTCCGCCCGGTCCGGTGCGAGGCTGGGACCATGCGCCCCGACCGCCACTCCGCCCCGACCTCCGCGGCCGCCCTCGCCCGCGAGGCCGTGATCCTCGCCGGTGCCGGTGCGGCGATCCTGCTCCAGGTGGCGCACCGGCCGGTGGGGGCCGGCGTCGCCGTCCACTCCCGGTTCACCGAGGACCCGATGCGCCGGCTCCGCCACACGCTCGCCTACATCTACGCGGTCACCCTCCCCGAGGCCGCGCCGTTGCGCGACGCGGTCGTCGACCGGGTGCGGGCGGCGCACCGCCCGGTCCGCGGGCTCGACGCCGGAGGCCACCCCTACGACGCCGCCGACCCGGACGCCCAGCTCTGGGTGGCCGCCACCCTCTATGCGATGGGGGAGCAGGTGCGCCGCCGGATGTGGGGCGCCCTCGACGCCGAGGACGCCGACCGCCTCTACCGCGGGTACGCCCCGCTCGCCACGAGCCTCGAGGTCCCCGCCTCCGCCTGGCCGGTCGACCGCGCAGCGTTTGCGGACTACTGGGACGACCGGGTGGCCCGGCTCGAGGTCACGGACGACGCGCGGCGGGTCGCCGCCGACCTGTTCTCCGGCCAGGGCGTCCCCGCGCCGCTGCGGGCGGCTATGCCCCTGGCCCGGTTCGTCACCGCCGGTCTCCTCCCAGGCCGCGTGCGCGCCGGCCTCGGCTGGTCCTGGACTGGGCGGGACTCCGTCCGGGAGGCACGCCTCTGGGGGCTGGCGCGCACCCTGTACCGGCCGCTGCCGGCGACGGTGCGCGGCGTCGTCGTCCGCTGGGTCCTGCGGGGGCTGCCCCGGATGCCGGAGCTGGGCGACGCCGTCGCCGTGAGAGCGACCCGCCGCGATGTCCGCTCCGTCTGGGAGAATGGTGGCGATGTCTGACTACCAGCCCCGCCGCCCCGGATCGAAGTCCACCCCGAACCGCCAGAGGGACCGCGCCGGAAAGCCGGCCCTCGGCCGCCCCGAGCGCGGCCTGATCGACGAGTCCGAGGCGCGCCAGCTCGCCGAGGACCGGGAGCGCATGCGCCGCGCCGGCGTCGGCCACCAGCTCTCCGCGCCCAAGCGCCGCGAGGCCGCCACCGCCGAGCGGCCCCAGGTGATGCCGAAGACCGAGGGCTGGACCCAGCCGATGGGCCCGGACGGCCGACCGCAGCTGCAGTTCAAGCAGCCGCGCGTCTCCCAACCGCCCACCCACCTGGCCGACCTCACGCTGAAGGAGCGGCAGGAGAAGGCCAAGGAGATCGGGCTGCCCGCGTTCCGTGCCAAGCAGCTCTCGGTGCACTACTTCGAGCACTACACCACCGATCCGGAGCAGATGACGGACCTGCCCAAGGACAAGCGGGAGGCGATCGCGGAGGCGTTCTTCCCGCCGCTGCTCACCGAGGTCCGGCGCATGGAGACCGACCGCGGGGACACCGTCAAATTCCTGTGGCGGCTGTTCGACGGCGCGCTCGTGGAGTCCGTGCTGATGCGGTACCCCGGTCGCGTGACGCTGTGCGTGTCCAGCCAGGCCGGCTGCGGCATGAACTGCCCGTTCTGCGCCACGGGCCAGGCCGGGCTGACCCGCAACATGTCCACGGCGGAGATCGTGGAGCAGATCGTGCTGGCCAACCAGGTGATCGCCCAGGGCGGGCTGGGCGGCAAGCGCAAGGACGGCGGGCACGACGCCGACCGCGTCACCAACGTCGTGTTCATGGGCATGGGCGAGCCCCTGGCCAACTACAAGCGCGTGATGGCCGCCGTGCACCGCATGGTGGACCCCTCGCCCGAGGGCCTGGGGATGTCCGCGCGGAACATCACGCTGTCCACCGTGGGCCTGGTGCCGGCCATCCGAAAGCTGGCCGAGGAGGGCGTGCCGCTGACGTTCGCGCTGTCCCTGCACGCGCCGGACGACGAGCTGCGCGACGAGCTGATCCCGGTGAACTCGCGCTGGAAGGCAGACGAGGCGATCGACGCCGCGTACGACTACTTCGTGGCCACCGGCCGCCGGGTGTCCATCGAGTACGCGCTCATCAAGGACATGAACGACCACGCGTGGCGTGCCGACCTGCTGGCCAAGAAGCTCAACGCCCGTGGCAAGGGCTGGGTGCACGTGAACCCGATCCCGCTGAACCCGACGCCGGGCTCCATCTGGACGGCCTCGGAGAAGGACGTGACGCGCGAGTTCGTGGACCGGCTCAACGCCGCCGGCATCCCCACCACCCTGCGCGACACCCGCGGCAAGGAGATCGACGGCGCGTGCGGCCAGCTGGCGGCCGAGGACGTCGACTGACCTGTCGAGGTCTCCTGCGCGGCGCTCGCCGGCCCGTCCGCGGATGAGCCGCGGGGCCGGCGTCGGGAAGCGCCGTCAGAAGCGAACGGTCTCGCTGTCGCCCGGCTCGGCGGTCCCGCCGGTGACCTTGGCCTTCACCATCTCGACGGCGGTGGCCACCGCGCCCGGGGACTCCCAGAACTGGGCGGTGTTCACGTCCACGCGCACGAGCACGATCTGCGGATCCTCGGGGCTCGAGCCCTCACCGAAGAACGCCTCGGTGGCGGAGTTCCAGAACTCCTTCTTGCGGGCGTCGTCGCGGACGAGCTGACCGTGGCCCGCGAGGGAGGCCCAGAAGTCCTTGTCCTGGACGGCGACGTTGACCGGGCGCTGCGGGGCGTCCGCGGCGACGTCGGAGGTGGAGCGCGTCATGAACCAGAGCGTGCCGCCGTCCTCGGCCTGCTGCAGGCCCATCGGGCGGGTGACGAGCGTGCCGTCCGCCTCGGCGGTGGTCAGCATGCAGACGTGCACCTTCGCGAGCTTCTCGAGCAGATGGGTGCGGGGATCCTGGGTGCCCATGGCGTGACTCCTTCGTCGTCGGGTGCCGGCGCCCTGATGCGGCCACCGGCTCGTCGAACCGACCCTAGGCCCGACCGGCCGGGTCCTGACCAGCGCTCAGCGGCGCACAGCCGCGGCGATCCAGTCGACGGCGAGGGCGTAGCCCTGGACGCCCGCCCCGGCGATCACGACGTCGGCGACGGCGGAGACGTGCGAGTGGTGTCGGAACGCCTCGCGCCGGTGGACGTTGGAGATGTGCACCTCGGCGATCGGCCGGTCGACGGCGGCGAGGGCGTCGCGGATCGCGATGGAGGTGTGCGAGTACGCGGCGGGGTTGATGAGGACGCCAGCGTGGGAGGTGCGGGCCTCCTGGATCCAGTCGATGAGCTCGCCCTCGTGGTTGGACTGTCGGAAGTCCACGGTCAGCCCGTGCTCGGCCGCGCGGGCCTCGGTGAGCGCACGGACGTCGTCGAGGGTGGCCGTGCCGTAGACCTCGGGCTCGCGGGTGCCGAGCAGGTTCAGGTTGGGGCCGTTGAGCACGAGCAGGGGCAGGGCGGTAGTGGCGGTCATGCGGTCAGTCTAGGAAGCGACGACGACGGCTCCCGTCTCGGCCACGACAGTGCGTGGAAGGCGCCCGTTTCCCGAACGAAAGTGCCGGGACACGCCGCCGTTTCCCGAACGAAAGCGGGGTGGGGCGGAATAGGTGCCGCGGGGCGTCCGTTGTGGTCGGCAGGACGATCGCCGGCGTGAGCGCGTCGGCCCCGCTGACGAAAGGACCCACCGTGGCCACCAAGGACCTGACCCTCGAGGAGTTCGGCTCCACCGTCGCCGAGAACGACACCGTGCTCGTGGACTTCTGGGCCGGCTGGTGCGGCCCGTGCCGCCAGTTCGCCCCCGTGTTCGAGGCCGCCTCGGAGAAGCACGAGGACGTCGTGTTCGCCAAGGTCGACACGGAGGACCAGCAGCAGCTGGCGGCGATGGCCGGCATCACCTCCATCCCCACGCTCATGGCCTTCCGCGGCGGTGTGCTCGTGTTCTCCCAGGCCGGCGCCCTGCCGGGCACCGCGCTCGAGCAGCTGCTCGACCAGGTCAAGGGCCTCGACATCGCAGAGGTCCGCCGCCTGGCCGAGGAGCAGCAGGGCCAGCAGGGCGACGCCGAGCCGGGGCAGGACGAGGCCGTGCAGTCCACCGCCGCCCACCTCGACGACGTCAACGGCCGCTGACGGCCCGCGCGGCGTCGCCGCGCCGGCCGCTCACCGCGGGTCGAACGCCCCCTGCTGCCACTGCTCCACGAGCCACGGGCTGAACGCGCGGGGCACGGCGGCCAGGGCGGCGGTCAGCTCGGCCGGCTCCACCCAGCACCACTCCGCGACCTCGTCCCGCTCCGGGGCGGGGTCGCCGTGCATCCGGGCCCGGAACACGGGGCAGACCTCGTGCTCCTCCATGCCGGAGGCGTCCACGGCGCGGTAGCGGAAGTCGGGCAGCACCTCGACGACGTCGCGCACCGGGACGCCGAGCTCCTGCGGGGCGCGGCGCAGCACGGCCTCCGCCGGGGACTCGCCGGGCCCGGGGTGCCCGCAGAACCCGTTGGTCCACACCCCGGGGAACGCCTTCTTCCCGAGTGCGCGGCGGGTCAGCAGGAACCGTCCGGCGTCGTCGTAGACGTGGCACGAGAACGCCAGGTGCAGGGCCGTGCCGCCGTCCTCGGTGCGGCGGTGGACCGTGGCCTTGGCCTCTGTGCCCACGGCCTCGCCCGCCGGGGACAGCAGGACCACGCGCTCGACGTCGTCGGGGCCTGCGGCCGGGACGTCCGAGGCCGCCATCCACGGTCGGACGACGGGGGAGGGGCGGTCGTGCGGGGAGGGCGTGGCCGGGGTCTGCATGCCTCTCAGTGTGGCAGGCGAGCCGGGCCGCCCATCAGATGTGGGCCACGTCACCTCGGCCCGATCCCGACGGCCGGGCGTGGCTAGAGTGCTGAGGTCGGCGCCACACCCCGGCGCGTCCCACGTCACTCCAGGAGAGCATCCCATGGCCTTCGCCGCCCTGTCCCGTTCCGCCCGTCTTGCCGGCCTGTCCGCTGCCGCGCTGCTGGCCCTCACCGCGTGCGGCGGTCAGGACTCGTCCGACGCCGACGCGTCCGCCTCGACGACGGCGCCCGCCTCCGCGTCCGCGCAGGGTGCGGAGTCGTCGTCCGCCTCGGCGTCGTCGCTGTCCGCGGCCCCGGCCGACTACGAGGCCGGCACGTGCTTCACCGCCCCGCTCGGCGCCCGTGACCTGTCCTCCTTCGAGACCACCGACTGCGAGGGCGCCCACACCGCGGAGTACCTGTGGGCCGTGCCGGCCGTGGCCGAGGGTGAGGAGGCCGACCCCGCCGCCGCCCAGACCTGCACCGCCCAGGCCCAGCGCCTGAGCGAGGAGAAGGAGGACCAGCTGAACGGGGCCGTCCTGACCTCCTCCGAGCTGGGCAACTACGGCACCGACGAGAAGCACTGCGTCGTGTACGGGGTCTCCGGTGAGTGGGAGGGTCAGATCGTGGACCCGGAGATCACCCTGGAGACGGCGTCCGCCGACGCCTGATCCCGCCGGCGGCCCCGTGCGTCGTGAGATCGCGCCGCCCGGGACCGCCGCGGATGGACGCGGGACCGGCGCGGCCCGTAGTGTCTTCTGCGTCCAGAAGTTAGACGGTCGAACAGATGCGGCGGTCGGTGCCGCGTCGTGTCCGCCACCGAGGAGGCGCCATGGGTGAAGCGAGGACGGGCGGCGAGGCCGCGCTCTCCGGGGTGACCGCCGAGCTGGACGCCGCGCTCCGACATGCCGCGGCCCAGGCACCCGGATCCGCCGCCTTCGCCGAGCTGCTCGACTCGCTCCACGTCCATGTGGGCGCCGGCAAGCTCATCCGCCCCCGTCTCGTCGAGCTCGGCTGGCGCCTGGCGACCGCCGACCCGGTCCCTCCGTCCGGCCGCGCTGCCGTCGACCGACTCGGGGCCGCCTTCGAACTGCTGCACACCGCGCTGCTCGTCCACGACGACGTCATCGATCGGGACGTGCTGCGGCGCGGCCAGCCCGCCGTGCACGCCTCCGCCCGGCACCGCCTCGAGGCCCGCGGGGTGCCCGCCGCGGACGCCGCCCACGCCGGGGTCGCCGTCGCCCTCATCGCGGGGGACGTCCTGCTCACCCAGGCGTTCCGGCTCGCCGCCACCTGTGCCGCCGACACCGCCCGGGCCGCCGAGGCCGCCGCCGTCGTCTTCGACGCCGCCGCCGTGACCGCGGCCGGCGAGCTCGAAGACGTGCTCCTGGGGCTGTCCCGCCACACCGGTGAGGAGCCCGATCCCGACCGCATCCTCGCCATGCAACGGCTCAAGACGGCGCACTACACGGTCGGCGCGCCCCTGCGCGCCGGCGCCCTCCTGGCCGGGGCGGATCCCGACCTCGCCCGGGCGATGGGCGAGGCCGGCGCCGACCTCGGCGCCGCCTACCAGGTGATCGACGACGTCCTCGGCGTGTTCGGCGATCCCGGGGAGACCGGCAAGTCCGCCGACGGCGACCTGCGCGAGGGCAAGGCCACCGTGCTCACCGCCCACGGCCGCCGCATCCCCGCCGTCCGCGCCCTGCTCGACGCGGGCCCGGCCACCCCCGCGGACATCGAGGCCGCCCGCCGCGCCCTCGAGGCGGCCGGTGCCCGGGAGCACGCCCTCGACGTCGCCGCCGAGCTCACCGTCCGCGCCCGCGAGCGCATCGCGGCCCTGCCCCTGGACGAGACGGTCCGGGCGGAGTTCGCCGACGCCTGCCACGCCGTGCTGACCCGGAGGTCCTGAGATGGCCGCGCCCACCCCGAGCCCTGCCGCGCTGTACACGCGGACGGCCCACACCGCAGCGGCCCAGGTGATCCGCCGCTACTCCACGTCCTTCTCCTGGGCCTGCCGCACCCTGCCCCGGCAGGCACGCCAGGACGTGGCCACGATCTACGCCATGGTCCGCGTCGCCGACGAGGTGGTCGACGGCGTCGCGGTGGCCGCCGGGCTCGACGAGGCCGGGGTCCGCGCCGCCCTGGACGACTACGAGCGGGCGTGTGAGGCCGCGATGGCGTCGGGCTTCGCCACCGACCCGGTCCTGCACGCCTTCGCCGACGTGGCCCGTCGCCACGGCATCACCCCGGAGCTGACCCGTCCCTTCTTCGCCTCCATGCGCGCGGACCTGGGGATCCGCGAGCACGGCGCCGAGTCCCTGGACGCCTACATCCACGGCTCGGCCGAGGTGGTGGGGCTGATGTGCCTGCAGGTCTTCCTCTCCCTCCCCGGCACGCGGGCCCGGACCCCGGGCCAGCGGCAGGAGCTGCGCGCGCAGGCCTCCCGGCTGGGGGCGGCGTTCCAGAAGGTCAACTTCCTCAGGGACCTGGCCGCGGACCACCACGAGCTGGGCCGCACCTACCTGCCCGGTGCCGCACCGGGCGTGCTCACCGAGGCCCGCAAGGCCGAGCTCGTGGCCGAGGTCCGCGCCGACCTCGACGCCGCCCTGCCCGGCATCCGTGTCCTGGACCCCGGGGCCGGGCGCGCCGTGGCCCTGGCGCACGGACTGTTCGCGGCCCTGGTGGACCGGATCGAGGCGACCCCGGCGGCCGAGCTGGCCCACCGCCGTGTCCGGGTGCCGGACCATCAGAAGGCCCGGATCGCCGCCCGCGTCCTGGCACGGGGCCGCCGGGGAGGCCGCCGATGAGCGCCCGGGACACCGCTCTCGGCCCGCGCACCGTGGTGGTGGGCGGCGGTTTCGCCGGACTGGCCACGGCGGGCCTGTTGGCCCGCGACGGGCACCGGGTGACGCTGCTGGAGCGCGGCGCCGTCCTGGGCGGCCGTGCCGGACGCTGGTCTGAGGCGGGGTTCACCTTCGATACCGGGCCCTCCTGGTACCTGATGCCCGAGGTGATCGACCGCTGGTTCCGCCTCATGGGGACCTCCGCCGCCGAACGGCTGGACCTGCGCCGTCTGGACCCCGGCTACCGGGTGTACTTCGAGGGGCACCTCCACGAGCCCCCCGTGGACGTGCGCACCGGCCACGCGGAGACGCTGTTCGAGTCCCTCGAGCCCGGCGCCGGGCGCCGGCTGCGGGCCTACCTCGACTCCGCGTCCCGGATCTACGGGCTCGCCAAGGAGCACTTCCTCTACACGGACTTCCGCCGGCCGGCCGCCCTGGCCCACCCGGACGTCCTGCGCGCCCTGCCGGCCCTCGGGCCCCAGCTGCTGGGGGGCCTGCGCTCCCACGTGGCGGCCCGCTTCCAGGATCCCCGGCTGCGCCAGATCCTGGGCTACCCGGCGGTCTTCCTCGGCACGTCCCCCGACCGTGCCCCCGCCATGTACCACCTGATGTCCCATCTGGACCTCGCCGACGGCGTGCAGTACCCCCTCGGCGGGTTCGCGGCCCTCGTGGACGCCATGGCGGAGGTCGTGCGTGAGGCCGGTGTGGAGATCCGCACCGGGGTCGAGGCGACCGCCGTGGAGGTCGTGGACCGTCCCGCCCCCGCCGGCCGCCTCGGACGCCTGGCCGCCCGCCTGCCCAGGCCGGGAGCAGCCCGCGGGGACGAGGGCCGACGTCGCCGCCCGGGCCAGGTGACCGGCGTCGCCTGGCGGTCCGACGACGGCGCCGCGGGACGCCTCGACGCCGATGTGGTGGTGGCCGCCGCGGACCTGCACCACGTGCAGACCCGTCTGCTGCCTCCCGGCCGGCGCGTCGCGGAGTCCACGTGGGACCGGCGCGACCCCGGTCCCTCCGGCGTGCTCGTGTGCGTGGGGGTGCGCGGATCCCTGCCCCAGCTGGCCCACCACACCCTGCTGTTCACGGCGGACTGGGAGGACAACTTCGGGCGCATCGAGCGGGGGGAGGACCTCGCCGCGGACACGTCGATCTACGTCTCGCGCACCTCCGCCACGGACCCGGGCGTGGCCCCGGAGGGCGACGAGAACCTCTTCATCCTCGTCCCGGCCCCCGCCGAGCCGGGGTGGGGGCGCGGCGGCATCCGGGTCCGTGACGGCCAGAGCTGGCGGGTGGACCGCGCCGGGGACGCCCAGGTGGAGGCCGTGGCGGACCGGGCCCTCGATCAGCTGGCCCGCTGGGCCGGGATCCCCGACCTGGCCGAGCGCATCGTGGTGCGGCGCACCTACGGGCCCGGTGACTTCGCCGCGGACGTGCACGCCTGGCGGGGTTCGCTGCTGGGCCCCGGGCACACGCTGGCGCAGTCGGCCATGTTCCGCCCCTCGGTGCGGGACGCGGACGTGGCCGGCCTGATGTACGCGGGCTCCTCGGTGCGCCCGGGAATCGGGGTGCCCATGTGCCTGATCTCCGCCGAAGTGGTCCGGGACGAACTGCGCCACGACGCGCGCAGGGCCCGGCCCGCGGGCCCCGGGGGGAGCGGCACATGATCCGCACCCTCTTCTGGGCGTCCCGGCCGGTCAGCTGGGTGAACACGGCCTACCCGTTCGCCGCCGCCGCGATCCTGACCGGGGGGCTGCCCGCGTGGCTGGTGGTCCTGGGCGTCGTGTTCTTCCTGGTGCCCTACAACCTGGCCATGTACGGCATCAATGACGTGTTCGACTTCGCCTCGGACCTGCGCAACCCCCGCAAGGGGGGTGTGGAGGGCTCCGTGCTGGGCGACCCCGCGGTGCGCCGCCGGGTGCTGGCGTGGTCGGTGCTGCTGCCCGTGCCGTTCGTGGCCGTGCTCGCGGGCTGGTCCGCCGTGCGGGGCGAGTGGGCCGCCGTGCTGGTGCTCGCGGTGAGCCTGTTCGCGGTGGTGGCGTACTCCTGGGCGGGGCTGCGGTTCAAGGAGCGGCCCTTCCTGGACGCCGCGACCTCCGCCACCCACTTCGTCTCCCCCGCGGTCTACGGCCTCGCGCTGGCCGGGGCGACCCCCACGCCCGCCCTGGCGGCGCTGCTGGGGGCGTTCTTCCTGTGGGGCATGGCCTCGCAGATGTTCGGGGCGGTGCAGGACGTGGTGCCGGACCGGGAGGGGGGCCTGGCCTCGGTGGCCACCGTGCTGGGCGCTCGGCGCACCGTCCTGCTCGCCGCCGGCCTGTACGCAGCGGCGGGCCTGCTGCTGCTGGCCACCGACCCGCCGGGCCCGCTCGCGGCGCTGCTGGCCGTGCCCTACGTGGTGAACACCCTGCGCTTCCGCCGCATCACGGACGCCACCTCGGGCGCGGCCCACCGCGGCTGGCAGCTGTTCCTTCCGCTGAACTACGTGACCGGCTTCCTCGTGACCCTGCTGCTGATCGGGTGGGCGCTGACCCGGGGGGCGGCGGCATGATCTACCTGCTGGCCCTGCTGGGTGTCATCGGCTGCATGCTGCTGGTGGACCGGCGCTTCGAGCTGTTCCTGTGGCATCGCCCGCTCCCGGCGCTGCTGGTGCTGGCCGCCGGGGTGGCCTACTTCTTCGCCTGGGACCTGTGGGGGATCGCCGAAGGCGTGTTCCTGCACCGGCAGTCGCCCTACATGACCGGGGTGATGCTCGCCCCCCAGCTGCCCCTGGAGGAGGGGTTCTTCCTGCTCTTCCTCAGCCAGATCACGATGGTGCTGTTCACCGGGGCGCTGCGCCTGCTGCGCGGCCGGCGAGGTGACGCCCGTGCCGCGACGCCGGCCGATCCGACCGACGGGGGCAGCCGGTGACCTTCCTCGACCTCGTCCTCGTCTTCGTGGGCTTCGCCCTGGCCGTGCTCGTGGGCGCCGCCCTCGTCGGCCGCGTGCGGGGCGAGCACCTGCGGGCCGTGGCGGCCACCCTGGTGGCCCTGTGGGCCCTCACGGCGGTCTTCGACAACGTGATGATCGCCGCGGGGCTCTTCGACTACGGCCATGAGCTGCTGGTGGGTGCCTACGTGGGCCAGGCGCCCGTGGAGGACTTCGCCTACCCGCTCGGCTCCGCCCTGCTGCTGCCGGCGCTCTGGCTGCTGCTGACGAGCCGTCGTGCCGATCGGCGCGGCCGTCGGCCGGGACGCCGCCCCCACCCGGACGATCGCTGACATGCTGCCGTTGATCCCCGCAGACCTGTTGCGCGCGCTCGGCCTGATCCTCGTCCCGGTCGCGGCGGTGCACGCCGGATGGCCGTCCGCGGCGGCGATGCTGCTCGTGTTCGGCTCCCAGTGGCTCACCCGCTGGCTCGCCCCGGGCGGCGCCCTGGACTGGGCCGCGCAGGCGGTCCTGCTGCTGGCCGGGTGGCTGAGCGTCATCGGCCTCTACCCGCGGGTGCCGTGGCTGGACCTGCTCGTGCACGCCGCCGCCTCCGCCGTGGTCGCCTGTCTGACGGCACTGGTGGTGGGGGCATGGCTCCGGCGTCGGGGGACCGAGGCCGGGCAGGCCGTGGCCCTGCTCGGCCCGGGCCTGGCCGGGCTGGGGATCGCGGCCGCCGCCGTGGCCCTGGGCGTGGTGTGGGAGCTGGCCGAATGGTGGGGGCACACGGCGGTGACCCCCGAGATCGGTGTGGGCCACACGGACACCATCGGCGACCTCGCCGCCGATCTCGTCGGCGCCGGGATCGGCGCCGCCCTCGCCGTGCGCCGGGAGCGCATCCGGTGACCCCGGCCCGCCCCACGGTCTCCGTGGTCGTCCCGGTGCTCGACGACGCCGAGCACCTGCGCGTGTGTCTCGCCCTGCTGGCCGCCCAGAGCCGGCCGGCGCTGGAGGTGGTGGTGGTGGACAACGGCTGCGTGGACGACTCGGCGGTGCTCGCCCGCGCCGCCGGCGCGCGGGTGGTGCACGAGCCGCGCCGCGGGGTCCCGGCCGCGGCGGCCGCCGGCCTGGACGCCGCGGTCGGGGAACTGCTGGTGCGCTGCGACGCCGACACGCGGATGCCCGCGGACTGGCTCGAACGGATCGTGGCTCGGTTCGACGCCGACCCCGGGCTCGACGCCCTCACCGGGCCGGGGACCTTCCACGACCAGCCCGGCCTCCGGGGACAGGTGCGGGCGGCGCTCTACACCGGCGCGTACCGCTGGGGGGCGGGCGCCGCGGTGGCGGCCACCCCCGTCTGGGGCTCCAACTGCGCCCTGCGCGCCGAGGCGTGGCAGGCTGTGCGGACCCGCGTCCACCGCGAACGCGGGGACGTGCACGATGACCTGGACCTGTCCTTCCAGCTGGCCCTGGCCGGCCGCCGGATCCGGTTCGATCCGGACCTGCGGGTGGAGGTCGCCGGGCGCATCTTCCACTCCCTGCGCCAGCGGGTGCGGCAGGGCCGGATGGCGGTCACCACCCTGCAGGTCAACTGGGCCCGGCTGTCCCCCGGGCGGCGGTGGCTGCGCCGGGCGGCCCGGTCACGCCCCCGGCCCCACTGGGGGCGTGGCCCCGACGGTCAGTCCCGCGACTGAGCGCCGCCGGCGCCGCGGGCTCGCCTGTCCAACGGGTTGCGACGCAGGGGCAGCCGGTCCACCAGCGGCCGCAGCAGGCCGCGGGTGCGGGGACGCTCGCCGCCGTCGTGCCGGCGCCTGGCCTCGGCCAGGATGTTCGCGGCCATCTCCGGGAACACCACGGCGTGGAAGGGCAGGATGGCGGTCCAGTAGGCGCGTCCGAGCAGGCCGTCCGGCATGAAGACCGCCCGCTGGCGGTAGACGGAGCCTCCGCCCTCCCGCGGCTCGGTGCTCAGCTGCAGCCAGGCCCGCCCGCCGGCCTTCATCTCCGCCCGCAGGGTCAGCCGCCGCCCCGGCTCCACGTCCTCCACCCGCCACCAGTCCACGGCGTCGCCGCGTCGCAGGTGGTTCGGGTCCCGCCGGCCGCGGGTCAGGCCGGGCCCGCCGGCCAACTTGTCCATCAGCCCGCGGATCTTCCACAGCAGCGGGGTGGAATACCAACCGTTGGCGCCGCCCACCGACTCGATCACCGGCCACACCTCCTGCGCGGGCAGGTCGGACTCGCGCTCGCGCTCGTCCGTGTAGACCGTGGTGCCGGCCCACTCGGGATCCGAGGGCAGAGAGGCGGCCGGGTCCGCGGAGCTCTGGAGGTCCGCGTCGAAGGTGACGTCCAGGGGACCCTCCTTCTCCCGCTTCAGCGCCAGCCGCACGGCGTCCATGTAGGAGGTCAGCCCGCCCGGCGGGTCCGGGATGAGGTCGCGGACCGAGCGGTCCTCCACGACCGCCTCCTCGGCGAGGGATGCGGCCAGGGGCAGGGCCACCGCGACCGGGATGGGGGTCACCATGCCGATCCAGAAGCCCGCCAGGGTCTTCAAGGGCAACGGGGTGGGGATCACGATGCGCCGGGACAGGCCGGCGGCCTTGGCGTAGTCCACCAGCACGCTCGCGAACGGCTGGGGGTGCCCGTTGCCGATCTGGGCCCGCAGCTGCACGGGCTCCGGGAGGGCGCAGGCCTGCAGGAGGTAGTACAGGACGTCGCGGATGGCCAGCGGCTCCACCCGGTTCCTCAGCCAGGACGGGCCGGGCATCACGGGCAGCCGCTCGGCGAGGTGGCGGATCATCTCGAACGAGGTGGAGCCCGAGCCGATGATCACCCCGGCCTCGAACGTCAGTGCCGGGGTCGCCGCCCGCTCGAGACGCTCGGCCACGAGGGCGCGGGAGCGCATGTGGTCGGACAGCTCCGCGACGGGGACCGTGTCCGGGTGCAGGCCGGAGAGATAGACGAGCTGGGCCACGCCGGCCGTGTCCGCGGCGGTGCCCACGATGTCCGCGATCCGCTGCTCCTGGGCCACGAAGTCGCCGCCCCCGCCCATGGAGTGCACGAGGTAGAGCACGGTGTGCACGTCCTGCATGGCGGCTTCGACGAGGTCCGCCTCGGTGAGGTCGAGCTCCACCGCCTCGATGCTGTCCGACCACGGTCGGTCCGCGAGGTCGGAGGGGTTCCGGGCGCCGGCCCGGACGTCGAAGCCGGCGGCGAGCAGCTCGGGGATGAGGCGCCCGCCCACGTAACCGGTGGCACCGGTGACGAGGACGCGACGGCCCCGGCCGTCCGGCAGGGACAGGCCGAGGGGGGAGGTGTGGGACGCCGGCGTGGCACCGGCGGGGACGGGGGAGGGCTGTGTGGACGCCATGGGCGCACTCTAGGGTCCGGGGCGGGTCGGGCTGAAGGTCTCAGGTGTGCGGACCCGGGGCCCGTGAGTGGGCACGCCGCCGAACCTGCGTCGGTCGGAGCGGGCCCGGCACGGTCCGTGAAAGACTGCTCGCTATGGCCACTGCAGATTCCGGAGACGTCCTGCCGCACCTGCGCACCGAGGCCATCCGCGCCGTCGTCGGGCCCACCAGTGCGGACCGCGGCTTCGCCGTGGCCGCGTCGGGTGCCGTGGGGCGCCTGCGCTATGACGCCGCCACCGGCCGTCTGAGCGCCTCCGTCCAGGGCACCGCGCCCAGCCCCTACCGGGTGCAGGTGCAGCTGCAGGAGGCCTACGACGACGCCGCCGAGGACGGCGCCGGCGCCCTCATGGAGCCGGTGGGCGGGCGCTGCACGTGCCCGGTCGGGACGGACTGCAAGCACGTGGCCGCCGCGCTCTACCAGGTGGTCCGCCTCGACGCCGACCAGGCCCTCGACGACGCCCGCCGCAAGCTCGCCGAGATGGTCACCACGGCGGACGCGCTGCCCGCGCCCGCCGGCCGGGGCCACGACGGCGGCGGCCCGGCCGGCCTCGACGCCCCGGCCGCGGACGGGGCGGCACCCCCACCCCCTGCCGGCCTGGACTGGCGACGGGTCATGGAGCCGCTGGCCGGACTCCACGGCCCGCGCCGGGTGGGCACGCCGCCCGCGCTGGCGATCGGCGTGGAGCTCGTGGCCGAGTCCTCCCGCAACGCGTTCCAGCAGTGGGGCCCGGCGACCGCCGGGGAGGAGCAGGTGCGCGAGGGCCGCCCGCTGTACGTGACCGTGCGCCCGCTCAAGCGCGGGGCCAAGGGGACGTGGATCAAGGGCGGGCTGACGTGGAAGGCGTTCCAGTTCCCGCGCGCCGAGTTCGCCCCCGCCCAGGAGCGGGCGATGCGCCTGATCTGGCGTCAGGTCCAGGCCGAGGACTCCTACCCGGGCGACGCCTGGTTCGGTCTGCACGTCTTCGACTCCCCGCGGATCTGGCAGCTGCTCGCGGAGGCCCGCGAGGTCGGGGTGGAGCTCGTGCCGCTGGGGCTGCTGACGGACGTGGTGCTGGAGGCGCCCGTCGCCGTCGGGCTGGACGTCACCCGCGCCCCCGACGGCGGTCTGGACGTGGCCCCGTCCCTGGACCCGGCCCCGCCCGGCCCCGGGCTGAGCGGTGTGCACGCCGTGGGAGGCATCGGCTTCTACCGCGTGGAGCTCACGGACGAGGAGGCCGTGCTCCACCTGATCCCCGCCGCACGCCCCGTCCCCGAGGCCGTGCAGCAGCTCGTGCTCGCCGGCGGGCCCGTGCGCGTGCCCGCCGCGGACCGCGAGGAGTTCCTCGGCCGGATCTACCCGCGGCTGCGTGGCGCCCTGCCCGTGACCAGCGGCGACGCCTCCGTGGAGCTGCCCGAGTTCGAGCCGCCCGTGCTGCGGCTGCGCGCCGACTTCCGACCCGGCCACGAGCTCGTGCTGCGCTGGTCCTGGCTCTACTTCGACCCGCCCCGCGAACTCGGCCTCGACGCCGGCGGCGACCCCCTGCGGGACACCCGGCACGAGGACGCGGTGCTGCGCGCCGTGGCCGAGCTCTGGCCGCGCGCCGGCCGTGCGGAGGAGCAGGTCCTCGAGGGCGTGGGCGCCGCCCGGTTCTCCGAGCAGGTGCTGCCGCTGCTGCAGCGCGCGGACCACGTGCGCGTGGACGTCACCGGCGACCGCCCCGACTACCGCGAGCTGAAGGCCGCCCCGCGCATCGAGGTCGGCACGAAGGCCACGCAGAACGACTGGTTCGACCTCGGCGTGCAGGTCTCCGTGGACGGGCACGTGCTGCCGTTCGTGGAGCTGTTCACCGCGCTCGTGCAGGGCAGGACCACGCTGATCCTCGCGGACGGCTCCTACCTGGGCCTCGACCACCCCGCCTTCGACCGGCTGCGCGCCCTGCTCTCCGAGGCCGCCACCCTGCAGGAGTGGACTCCGGAGCACACCCCCGTCTCACGGCACCAGGTCGGCTTCTGGGAGGACCTCAAGGAGCTCGCGGACGAGGTGGACGAGGACCCGGAGTGGACCGCCGCCGTCGGGCGTCTGGCCGCCGTCGAGCGCCTCCCCGAGGCCCCGCGCCCCGCCGGCCTGAAGGCCGACCTGCGCCCCTACCAGGAGGAGGGTCTGCGCTGGCTCGCGTTCCTGTGGGAGCAGGACCTCGGCGGGATCCTGGCCGACGACATGGGCCTGGGCAAGACCGTCCAGACCCTCGCGCTCTTCGCCCACGCGCGCCAGGCCCGGCCCGAGCGGCCGCCGTTCCTCGTGGTCGCGCCGAGCTCCGTGGTGTCCGTGTGGGCGGCCGAGGCCGAGAAGTTCACCCCGGACCTCGACGTGCGCGTCCTGGACACCACCACCCGCAAGCGCGGCACCGCCGTGGCGGACGAGGTGGCGGGGGCGGACGTGGTGGTCACCAGCTACACGCTCCTGAGGATCGACGCCGGCCAGTACGGCGGACTCGACTGGGGCGGGGTGGTCTTCGACGAGGCACAGTTCCTGAAGAACCGCGCCGCGAAGGTGCACACGGTGGCCCGCGACCTGCGCGCCCCCTTCCGGCTGGCCATCACCGGCACGCCGATGGAGAACTCCCTCAGCGACCTGTGGGCGCTGCTGGGCGTCGTCGTGCCGGGCCTGTTCCCGAGCCACCGCCGGTTCCGCGAGACCTACGTGACCCCCATCGAGACCGGGGGGGACCCCGAGCGGATGGCGGCCCTGCGCCGCCGCGTGCGCCCGTTCATGCTGCGCCGCTCCAAGGAGCTCGTGGCGAAGGACCTGCCGTCCAAGCAGGAGCAGATCCTCCAGGTGGAGCTCGAGCCGGCCCACCGCAAGCTCTACGACCGCGTGCTCCAGCGCGAGCGCCGCAAGGTGTTGGGCCTGCTCGGGGACATGGACGGCAACCGGTTCACCATCTTCACGTCGCTCACGCTGCTGCGGATGCTCGCGCTGGCGCCGCAGATCGTCGACGACCAGTACGCCTCCGTGCCCAGCTCGAAGCTCGAGCGGTTCCTCGACGACCTCACCGAGGTGATCGGCGAGGGGCACCGCGTGATCGTGTTCAGCCAGTTCACGAGCTTCCTGCGGGTGATCGCCGAGGAGCTGGACCACCTGGAGATCGAGCACGCGTACCTCGACGGCTCCACGCGCGGGCGCGCCGACGTGATCCGCGGCTTCCGCGAGGGCGAGGCGCCGGTGTTCCTGATCTCCCTGAAGGCGGGCGGCTTCGGCCTGACCCTGACCGAGGCGGACTACGTGTTCCTCATGGATCCGTGGTGGAACCCCGCTGCGGAGGCGCAGGCCGTGGACCGGGCGCACCGGATCGGGCAGGAGCGGACCGTGATGGTCTACCGGCTCGTGTCCGAGGGGACGATCGAGGAGAAGGTGCTCGAGCTGCAGCGGCGCAAGGCCGAGCTGTTCGGTGCGCTCATGGACGAGTCCGACGACTCCGGCGCCGGTGCCTTCACCGACTCCCTCACCGCCGAGGACATCCGGGAGATGCTCGGCGCCGAGGAGTGAGGGCCGCGCGAGGCGGGCCGGACGTCTTCGTTCGGGAAACGGCGGCGTGTCGCGACGTTTTCGTTGATGAAACGGCGTCCCGCCCGCCCGTTTCGTCAACGAAAGTCGTCCCCGGGGCGCCGTTTCCCGAACGAAAGCGGGGGGTAGCCTCGGGCCATGCGTCGCCCGTCCCGTTCCAGCACCGCCGCCCCTGCCTTCGCGCCGTCCGCCCGGTCGCAGGTGCCGCCGTTCACGGTGATGAGCATCCTCGGCCGGGTCGCCGAGCTGCGTGCCGCCGGCCACGACGTCGTCAGCCTGTGCGCGGGGGAGCCGGGCGGGGGCGCCCCGCCCGCCGTCGACGCCGCGGCCGCCGCCGTCCACGCCTCCGGCCGTGCCCTCACCTACACCCCGGCGCTGGGCCTGCCGGAGCTGCGGGCCGCCGTCGCCGGCCACTACCGCCGCTGGTACGGGCTCGACGTGCGCCCCGAGCAGGTCGCGATCACCACGGGCTCCTCGGGGGCGTTCATGCTCGGCTTCCTCGCGGCGTTCCCCCCGGGGGACCGCGTGCTCCTGCCACGCCCCGGCTACCCCGCGTACCGCAACATCCTCACGGCGCTCGGGGTGGAGGTGGTGGACGTGGACGTCGACGCCGGCACCCGCTACCAGCCCACGGTCGCCCACCTGGAGGCGGCGCTCGCGGAGGGCCCGGTCGCGGGGCTCGTGCTCGCCTCCCCGGCCAATCCCACGGGCACGATGGTCAGCGCCGCCGAGCTCGCCGAACTCGCCCGCTGGTGCGAGGAACGCGGTGTGCGGCTCGTCTCGGACGAGATCTACCACGGCATCGTGCACACGGACGGGCAGGGGCCCGGCGCCTGCGCATGGCGCACCTCCCGCACCGCGCTCGTGGTCAGCTCGTTCTCCAAGTACTGGGGCATGCCCGGCTGGCGGCTGGGCTGGATGCTCATGCCGGACGACCTCGCCGCCGCGGTCGACGGCCTCGCCGGCTCGGTCGCCCTCTGCCCGCCCGCCGCGGCCCAGGAGGCGGCCGTCCACGCGTTCAGCGAGGAGTCCTACGCGTTCTGTGCCGAGCAGGCCGGCGGCTTCACGGCGACGCGCGGCGTCGTGCTGGCCGCCCTGCCCCGGCTCGGCTGGGCCGACGCCGCCCCCGCCGACGGCGCCTTCTACCTCTGGGCCCGTCTCGCCCCGGGCATGCTGGCGGAGTTCGGCAGCGCCGTCGGCTACTGCGCCGCCCTGCTGGAGGAGGCCGGCGTCGCGCTGACCCCCGGCGACGACTTCGACGCCGTCCACGGGCCCGAGTCCGTCCGGCTCTCCTTCGCCGCCGGCCCGGACGCCGTCCACGAGGCGCTCGAGCGGATCGCCGCCTGGCATGCGGCGCGCGGCCTGGCCTGACGGGCTCCGCCGCGCGCCGCACCGCCCGACGTCTCAGCCGCCCAGCCGGTAGTGGCGCCCGAGCGGCGTGCCGTTGACGGCCCGGTCGCCGAGCAGTCGGGCGCGGTAGATCAGCGGGTTGTGGCTGACCAGCACCCGCGCATTGCGCCCATGCCGGTCCAGCCCGCGCGTGCGCAGCGTCGCGGAGGCCCCGCCCACCTCGAACAGGCGGGTCGCCGCGCGCTCGAGGGCGTCACGTGCCGGTTCCCCCGACGGGGGCGCGCCGTCGGCGCCGCCGGGATGACGGGGCGGGGTCCACCGCAGTATTGCGAATCATCCGCAACAGTCTTTATTGTGAATCAGTCGCATCTTTTCGCTCTCGTGAAAGGCCCCCCGTGTCCCACTTCGCCCCGCAGCGCCGTTCCACGCGCACCGCCACCTTCTCCGCCACCCTCGCCGCCGCGGCCATCGCCCTGACGGCGTGCGGCGCGGACGCCGACCCGTCCGGCCCGACGTCGGCACCCGCCTCCGCCGCGGGCGGCTCCGAGTCGCCGGCGGGTGAGGCGACGGCGGCCTCCTCCGTCTCCGCGGAGGACCGCGTCGACCCGGCCCGGGCCACCGAGGTCTCCGCGGTGACGCCGCGCATCCTGCTCTCGCACGAGGACGGGCTCACGCTGCTCGACGCCGAGTCCGGTGAGGTGGTGAAGGAGCAGGACATCACGGGCTTCACGCGGCTGAGCAACGCCGGCAACGGCAAGGACGTCCTGGTGACCACCGGGAAGGGCTGGGAGGTGTTCTCCACCGGCATCCAGGCCAAGGCCCACGGCGATCACTTCCACCACTACGAGTCCGCGCCCGGCATGACCGGCGTAACGTTCCCGGGTGAGCATCCCGGCCACGTCGTCACCCACAACGGCAAGACCACCCTCTTCGCGGACGGCACGGGCGCGATCCGCACCTTCGACTCGACCCACCTGGACAAGGCGACCCCGGACCTCATGCCCGTCATGACGGAGGCCGAGACCGAGGACCCGCACCACGGCGTGGCGCTCGAGCTCTCCGACGGCACCCTCTTCACCACGCAGGGCACCGAGGACTCCCGGAACACGCTCCAGGTGATCGACCCGAAGACCGGCGAGGTCACGGCCGAGACCGACGACTGCCCCGGCAGTCACGGCGAGGCCGCGGCCCAGCCGACGGAGGCGGGCGACGTCGTCGTGATGGGCTGCGAGAACGGGCCCGTCGTGTACCGGGACGGCGAGTTCCACAAGGTGGACGTCGAGACCGAGTACCAGCGCTCCGGGAACCTGTTCGGGTTGCATGACTCACCCATCGTCCTGGGTGATCACAAGGTCGAGGAGGAGCCGAAGGAAGCCGTCGAGCGGCCCACGGGGATCGCCCTCATCGACACCCGCACCGATGAGCTCACCACCGTGGACCTCGGCTCGTCCTACTGGTTCCGCTCGCTCGGCCGCGCTGAGGACGGCTCCGCGGTCGTGCTGACCTACGACGGCGAGGTCACCGTGATCGACGAGGAGACCGGTGAGGTCACCGCCGAGTACCCGGTGATCGAGCCGTGGAAGGAGAAGGACGAGTGGCAGGAGCCCGGTCCGATCCTGAAGGTCGCCGGGAACACCGCCTACGTGACGGACGCGGAGAACCGGAGGCTCGTGGCCGTGGACCTGGAGACCGGTGAGACCGTCCTGGAGAAGGACCTGGAGTTCGCCCCGGTCGAGATGGCCGTGGTCACCGGCCAGCCGGAGTCCGTGAAGCCCGAGGAGGGCGCGCACGGTGACGAGGACCACGACGACGACGGCCACGAGGGCCACGACCACGGCGCCGAGCCCTCGGAGGGCCACGAGGGGCACGACCATTGATCGTGTGACGAGACTCCGGCCGGGCGCCCTTCGTGGGGAGGGGTGCCCGGTCGGCGGCCGGGGGCGTCGTGGGGACGCTGACGGCCAGGGCCGGCACCTGCCGCCGGCCCGTGGATGGAGGAGGGCGGGGTCGCGTCGTGGGGACGCGGCCCCGCCCGCCTGTCCGCAGGCCCCGCTCCGGGAGGGCCTGCCGGATCCAGGAGGGCCTGCCGGAGAGGATGCCCCGGGGATGGTGGGGTCAGTTGGCCACCGGATCGTGGTCCGTGATCACGCTCAGGCGGTACCGGGTGCCCTCGGGGGCCTCGGCGCTCACCACCAGGTCCTCCGCGTCCGACTCCGGCACCATGACGACGTATCCGCCGCAGCGGTCCGACCACCCCAGGGGTTGGTAGGCGGCGAAGCCGTCCGCCCCGAGGATGCCCACCGAGGACGGGCCGGCGTCCGGGTCGTCGCACAGCAGCATCAGGCGCAGGGTGCCCTCGGGGCGTTCGCCGCCCATCGCCGCGCCCCCCTCCCCGGGGGTCTGGAGGCCCTGCAGCTCGGAGGCGATCACGTTGACGTCCGTCGTGGGCGTGCCGGGCAGCTCGACGCCCTCCAGGGCCCGGGCCAGGGGGTCCTCCGTCGGACTGCCCGCCCGGTGCGTGACGGCGGCCTCCGGGAGGGCGGCGAGGAAGCCCTCGCTCAACGGCAGAGCCCCGTTCCTGGCGGGATCGGCGCCCTCGGGCACGAACCCGGCACCGGCGGTGGAGCCGCCGCCCGAACCCTGCGTGGCGCTCCCGGAGGCCGGCGCCGGAGTGCTCGGCGCCGTGGTGCCGGAGGCTGGCCCGCCCGCGGACGGCGTGGTGGTCTCGGACGTGCTCGACGGGGACGGCGTCGTGTCGGAGGACGCCGCAGGGGAGGGTATGGTGCCGGACGCCGTCGCTGGGCCCCCGCCGCCGGAGCAGCCGGCGAGCGTGAGGGCCAGGGTCAGGGCCGCCGTCGTGGCCGGGAGGGCATGGCGGGCGGAGCGGAGGGAAGGGGGTGAGGGGGTCAAGGCGGACCTCCGTCGGTCGGGGGAGCCCGTGCTCCCGGACGCCGGCCCGACCGGTCGTCGTGCAGTGCGTGAGGGGAGACTAGGCATCGCATGGGTCCCCGTCTAGCCCCCGGTGTGAGGGACGCCGGATGTGCGCTTCGCGCGCGGCGGGGAGGAGTCCTCAGGCGGCCGGTGCCTGACCCCGCACCTGCCGCAGCACCTCGGGGGCGACCGCCGCGGCCCAGTCCTCGTAGCCGGCGCCGTTGGGGTGGAACAGGTCCCGGGCCAGGCGGCTGACCTGGTGCCTCAGATTCCGCCGCCACGTGGCCGCGTGCACGTCCGCCACGCCGAGGCCGTGCCGGGCGGCCACCCGCCGCACCACCGTGTTCGCCCGGCGCACGCGAGCCTCGAACGGCGGGATGCGGAACGTCGGGACCAGGCCCAGCGTGGCGCCGGCGGGCAGGGCGCGGGCGATCGCCTCGAGGGGCTCCTCGAAGGCGGCCTCGCGGAACCGCCAAGCCCAGGTGACGTCGTTGCCGCCGACGACGCACGTCACCGCGTCCACCCCGCTCGCCGGCATGAGGGGCAGCTGGTCGGCGAGCACGTCCTTCGCCATGGCCCCGCTGACGGCGAGGTTCACCACCCGCACGGGCCGGCCGGTCTCGGCGGCCACCCGCTCGGCCACCTGGGCCACGTACGTGCGCTCCACGCTCTCGGCCCCGATCCCGACGGCGGCCGAGTCGCCCAGCACCACCCACGTGAGTGCGTCGGGGTCCGCGCGGGCGGCGAGGGCGTGCCAGTGGGCGCGGTAGTCGGCGTCGTGCTGGGCCTGCCAGCCGGAGGGGGAGGGCATGCGCGCCAGGCTACCGGCGCCCTGACGTGCGGATACGCGGGAGGGCATCGACTCGGGCCACCTCATGGGCCAGGATTCGGCCATGACGTTCCTCCGGGCCGTGGGCCGCTTCTACGGACGCTACGCGCAGTTCGGCGGCCGGGGCGGGCGCGCCGAGTTCTGGTGGGTGGTGCTGTACCTGTCCCTCGGCATCACCCTCCTGTTCGAGGCCCTCGGGGCGGACACGACGACGGCCGCCCCCTCCGCCGTCGTGTTCCCCGGCTTCGCGGTCAGCGGTCTCAGCGTCCCCGCCGTCGACTCGATGACCGAGGCCTACCAGGCCTTCTCGGGGGTCTGGGGCCTGCTCCATCTGGTGCCCGCCTGGGCGCTGACGGCCCGGCGCCTGCACGACGCCGGGCTCAGCCGCGCCTGGCTGCTCCTGGCGCTGCTGCCCGTGCTCGGTGCGATCGCCCTGCTGGTGATGGTGCTCCAGCCCTCGGATCCGCGGGTGGCCGCGGAGGCCGCCGCGCCGAGCGGTCAGTCGTCGACGACCTGAACGTCCACGCGGATGTTGCCGCGGGTGGCGTTGGAGTAGGGGCAGACCTGGTGGGCGGCGTCGGCGAGCTGCTGCGCCTCGTCCTGGGGCAGGTCCGGGATGACGACCTCGAGGGTGACGGCCAGGCCGAAGCCCTCGCCGGCCTTGCCGATCGAGACGCGGGCGCCCACGGAGGAGTCGCCGAGCTTCTTCTTGGCCTGGCGGGCGACGCTCTGCAGGGCGGAGTGGAAGCACGCGGCGTAGCCGGCGGCGAAGAGCTGCTCGGGGTTGGCGCCGTCGCCGCTGCCGCCCATCTCGGCGGGGATCGCCAGGTCCATGTCGACGCGGCCGTCCGCGGTCCGGACGTGGCCGTTGCGGCCGCCGCCCGTGGCGATGGCCTCGGTGGTGTAGAGGGGCTCGATCTCGATCTCGATCACGGTGTGCTCCTTGACGGTGTCTGGCCCGGGGTGCCGGGGGCCGCTCGACGGCGGCCACGGTCCAAGGTAGTCCGCGATCAGGTTGTGTGCAATCCAGTTGTCTGCGGGGTAGGTTGTCCGGGTGGACGTCACCCCCCTCGACCTCGACCGCCAGCTGTGCTTCTCCCTCTACCGCGCCAGCCGGGCGGTGACCCGCGCCTACCGGCCCCTGCTCGAGGAGCTGGGCCTCACCTACCCCCAGTACCTCGTGATGCTGGTGCTCTGGCAGGAGGACGGGCCGGTGGGCGTGAACGACATCGGCGCGCGCCTGGGACTCGACAGCGGCACCCTCACCCCGCTGCTGCGCCGCCTCGACCACGCCGGCCTGGTCACCCGTGCCCGCAGCGCCGACGACGAGCGGCGTCGCCTCATCTCCCTCGCCCCCGCCGGCCGGGACCTGCGCGAGGCCGCCGCCGACATCCCCGCACGCATGGCCGACCTCTACCCCGGGCCGGCCGGACAGCGGGAGGAGCTCAAGGCCTTCCTGGACGAGCTGGCCGCGGGACTCGACTGAGCCGGGGCGCGGGCGGGGGCGCAGGATCCCCGCGACCGCCTGCTGTGCTCAGGACCGCGTCATGAGGACGCGGTCCTGAGCACATCGAGCGGTCTTCTCAGGACGCCGCCCGGGCCACCACACCGCCCCGCCCCGACCGCACCGGCGCGGTGCGGCGGTACCAGTCCAGGCAGAAGACGGCGATCAGCACGAGGTCGATCCAGTCGCCGCCGTAGTACATGAGCTGGGCGCCGGCCTGGGCCTCCGCCACGCCCACGCCCGCCGGCGGATGCGCGTAGACGTGCTTGGAGAGGATCGCGTGCAGCGCGAGGAACGCCACGAGCACACCTGCCCGCAGCGGGTGTCCGTGCGGGTGCGGTGCCGGGTCCACCTGCAGGATCGCGGCGGTGAACACCCACCCGGCCAGCAGCACGTGCACGTGCACCAGCAGATGCCCCACCGCGGAGGCATGCATCCAGGCGTGCAGGGGTGTGGTGTAGAGCAGCCACAGCCCGCCGATGTTCAGCAGCCCCGCCACCACCGGGTACGAGACCACCCGCACGTACGGCGTGGACAGCACCCGGGACAGCCGCCGCGCCCACGCCACGGGCAGGCCCCGCAGGGCCACGGTCACCGGCGCGGACAGCACCAGCAGCAGCGGGGCGAGCATGCCCAGCAGCAGGTGCCCCCACATGTGGGCCGTGAAGTCGTGGTGGCCGAGCACCCCCAGCGGTCCCACCGCCACGACGCCGGCCACCACCCCCGCGGCCGCGCTCAGGGTGCGCGCGTCGGACCAGGCGCGGCCCCGGCGTCGTCCGGCGCGGACCAGCGCCGCATAGGCGACCAGGAACAGCAGGAGTCCGCCGCCGATGACGACGCCGGCCAGCGGGAACGGGGCGCTCGCCGCCTGGGCGCCGAGCTCCGCCCCGATCCCGCCGGGGTGCTCATGTACGGGCGGCCGCCCGGCGGGAGCCGCGCCGCCACGCCAGGGTGCCGATCACGAGGAAGGCGATCGCAATGGCCATCCACACGAGGTCGTACACGAGGATGTCGTCCACGGGCGCGTACGGGCCGGTGCCCTGCAGCTCCGTGGGGATGACCTCGTACCGGATCTGGTGGATCCTCATGAGCTTGTGCTGGACGGTGCCGTCCCACGCCTGGAACGCGCCCGCGCCGATCAGCACCGCCGGCCACCACCGGCCGACGCCGGGGCCGCCGCGGCGTCGCACGTCCGCGAAGAGGAACAGCCCGGCCACGGCGGCGAACCAGCCGAAGGCGTGGAAGAGTCCGTCGGAGACCAGGCCGACGGCCGCGGTGGACAGGTCGTAGAAGTGGTGCCAGTGCAGGAGCTGGTGCAGGACGACCTCGTCGACGAAGGCGGCCACGCCCACCCCGAAGAGGATCCCGGACAGCAGCAGGCGGCGGTGGAGGTCGGGGGCGGGGCGGCCGACGGGCCGAGCCGTGACGGAGGGGGAGGCCATGGCGCCCACGCTAGCGGCAGTTCCCAGCGAATGCCCAGGTCACGGGCGTCATCCACGCACCGGCCGCAGTGGCGGTCCCGTGAGGCGATGATGGTGCCCATGGCCGCCCACTCCTTCGCCCTCGTGCCCTCCTCCTACGTCCTCTTGCTGCGGGGACGGGAGGTGCTGCTGCAGCGCCGGCATCACACCGGGTACATGGACGGGTTCTGGGTGGCGGGCGCCGCCGGGCACGTGGAGCCGGGGGAGGCGGCCCGGCAGGGGGCGGTCCGGGAGACGGCGGAGGAGCTCGGCGTCGAGATCGAGCCTGCTGCCCTCGAGCTGCTGACCGTCATGCAGCGCACGGACGGCACGGACACCCCGCGCGAGCAGCGCGTGGACTGGTTCTGGGCCTGCCGGTCCTGGGCGGGTGAGCCGCGGATCTGCGAGCCCGGCAAGGCCCCCCACCTGGAGTAGTTCCCCCTGGATTCGTTGCCGAGCCCGATTCCGGACTACGAGCGGCTCGTGCTGGAGGGCCTGCGCGACGGCGACCTCACCCCGGACACGGCGGTCGGGTTCGGGGGCTGAGGGGCATAGGGGCTCGCCGTCCACCGCCCGGTCAGTCCCGCACCGCCTCCACCACCATGAGCGGGTGCTCGGCGGGGTCGAAGGCCGTGCGGTGCCAGTCTCCGGAGAGCCGTTCCACCCGCAGCCCCGCTGCGGCCAGGTCCGCGCGCACCTGCTCCGCGGAGCGGAACTGCAGGTGCTGGTCCACCTCGGACACCTCCCCGGAGTCGAGGAACTCGGTGCGCACGCGCATCGTCACCACCCCGTGCCGGTCCGGGGCGGAGGTGCGCTCCGACTCGAGGACCCGCCCGGCCGGCATCGTGCGCTCCGTGGGGTCCTGCTGCCAGCCCTCCCACGCGCGCCGGACGGGGTTGCGCGTCTCGAAGACCAGGCGGCCGCCGGGCACGAGCCCCGCACCGATGCGCCGCAGCGACGCGTGCCAGTCGTCGTCGACCAGGTGCATGGCCACGTTGCCGCTCATCACCACCAGGTCGGCGGAGTCCGGCGCGATCAGCCCCGCATCCCCGTGTCGCCACTCGACGCCGTTCCCGCCCGGGCGCGCGCGGGCCGCCGCGAGCATGGCCTCGGCCGGGTCGATCCCGACAACGTCCCGCCCCGGGCCCGCGAGCGTCACCGTCAGGATGCCGGTGCCGCAGCCGAGGTCGACGATGCGGGTGCTGGCCCGCGCGGCCGAGACCTCGTCCGCGACCCGGCGGAAGAACGCGTGGTCCTCGCCCGCGGGGTTGTCCACGTCGTAGATCGCGGCGAGGCGGGCGTCGTCGTAGGTGCGCCGGTTGGCCTCGGCGCGGGAGGGGGCGTCGGTCATGCGCGCAGTCTGTCACCCGGGGCGGGCGCCCCCTGCCGCAGGGCCTGCCCCGCCACGATCAGCAGCATCGCCGCGCCGGCCGCCGCGGCCCCGGCCGGTCCCGCGGCGGGCACGCGGAGCATCGCCGCCAGGGCGCCGACCAGGCCCAGGACCAGCATCGACCCGCCGATCCACCGGAACACCGGCGCGCCGAACGCGCGCGCGAACGGCAGGAAGTGCGCGCCCACCACGGCCGCCACCAGGGCGATCTGCGCCGGGGGCGGCAGGGCGGGCAGGGTCCGGCGGCGGAGCAGGACCGCCGCGAGGGCGAAGACGGCGAGGGCGACCGCCGCACTGCGGAGCATGCTCTGAGCGTCGCCGGGCAACCCGGCGATCCCGGCGAGCAGGAAGGCCATGCCGCCGACCACCCCGATCAGCCCGCCGAAGACCACCGGATGACCCGCCCGGCTGATCCCGCGGACGCGCTGGCCGTCCACGATCTGCCTGTGAGCGTTGCCTGTGTGCACCTGTGTCATCGTTCCCCTCCTGCTGTGTGCGACCGGGGCCATCGTGTCACGGCCGTTAGCCTCCTCCCATGCCCTCCGCCTCGATCGACCACGTGCGGCAGGCCCGCCGCGTCCTGTTCCACGGGGTCACGGGGGCCGGGAAGTCCACCGCGGCCGTGCGGCTCGGCGCTGTGCTCGGCCTGCCGGTCACCCTCGTGGACGAGGAGTTCGGCTGGCTGCCGGGCTGGGTCCCGCGGCCGGAGGCCGAGCAGACCGCCCTGGCGGACTCGGTCACGGCGGGGGAGGCCTGGGTGCTGGACTCCGCCTACGGCTTCTACCGGCCGATGGTCATGAAGCGGACCGACGTCGTCATCGCCCTGGACTACTCGCGGGCCCGGACCTTCACGCGCCTGGTGCGGCGCACGATCCGCCGGGTGGTGGGGCAGGGGGAGATGTGCAACGGCAACCGCGAGTCCTGGCGTCGGGTGCTCGGGGAGGAGTCGATCCTGCGCTGGCACGCCGCCACGTTCGACCGCAAGCGGGCATGGGCCCGGGAGCGGGAGGCCGCGGCGGAGGGGGCGCCGGTGCTGCGCCTGAGCACGCCGCGGCAGTGGGAGTGGGTGCTGGCCCGGCTGGAGGGCAGGCGGCAGGCTCCCTGAAGCACGCTGCTCCTCCGGACCTCACGTCGTGCTCAGGACCGCGTCCTCAGGACACGGTCCTGAGCAGAAGGGGAGGTCCTGCGGCCGCCTCGCCCTTCGTCCCGCGCTCTGACAGGGTGGGGCCATGGACGGGATGGAGCGGGAGAAGGTCTGGCACGTGCGGATCGCCGTCGCGGCGGCGCTCGTGGGATGCGCCGGCGTCGTGTCCGGACTGCGGCACGAGCTGGGGCTGGGATGGGCGGTCGGGCTGCTGACGGCGTGCCTCCTGGGCGTGGCCCTCGCCCTGCGCGACGTGCACCACCGGGTGGACCAGGAGGAGGCGGGGCGTCAGGTGTTCTACGCCGGCCGGGGGAGTACGGCGTGGTTCGCGGTGGTGATGGTGGGGGTCGCGATCGTGCCGGGCATGGTGATCCCCCTGCTCGCGGACGGGGCCGCCACGGCGCTGGGTGTGGGACTCTTCGCCGCCGTGCTGACCGCGGCGGCACACGGCGTGCTCGCGGCCACCACCACCGGGGAGCCGCAGCCCGAGCCGGTCCCGGTGCCGTTGCGCCGCGAGGACGGCTGAGAATCCGCTGCGGAAGTGACCCTTCTGAGGGCGGTGGCGGTCGCCAGAAGGGTCAGTTCCGCAGTGGATTCGGCGACGCCGGAGCACTCAGGAGCACGTCGGGCGCCGGGCGTCGGACGCTCCCGTGGCACCATCGGCTCATGCCCGAGCGCCCCGCCCCCACGCCGCCCGCCGCCACACCCGGCCCCGCCCCTGCCGTCCATGCCGCGGGCTTCGACGAGCTCGACCGGACGACGGCCTACCGCCTCTGGCAGCTGCGGTCGCTGGTGTTCGTCGTCGAGCAGGACTGCCCCTACCTGGACCTGGACGGCCGCGACCTCGAGCCGGCCACCGTCCACCTGTGGGTCGAGGACGAGGCGGGCACGCCCGTCGCCACGCTGCGGCTGCTGGACGACGGCGACGTCGCCCGCATCGGCCGCGTCGTCACCCACCCCGACGCGCGGGGCCGGGCCCTGGCCGGGGCGCTGCTGGACGAGGCGGTCGCCCGGATCGGCGGGCGGCCGAGCGTGCTGGACGCCCAGGCCCACCTGGCGCACTGGTACGCCCGCTGGGGCTACGCGCCGGACGGGCCGGAGTTCCTCGAGGACGGCATCCCGCACGTGCCGATGCGGCGGGCGGGGGCGGGTGCGACGGACGGGCGTCGCGCGCACACCTGAGAATCGACTGCGGAAGTGACCCTTCTGGGGGTGTCAGCGGGCGTCAGAGGGGTCACTTCTGCAGTCGATTCCGGACGTCGCCGCTCGACGTCGCCTGGGTCACCGTCGCCTGCAGCTCCGCGGCCGTCTCTGGATCCGGGGTCACCACAGTGAACCGCTGTCCGTCGTGGGTGGTGAGGACCAGCCCGGCGGGGCCGCCGAGGTCCAGGCGCACGCCGCGGCGGGAGCGGGCCCGCCCCGTCACCGGCCAGTTGATGTAGGCGACGCCCGGGCCGACGTCGTCCTGGACCTCCACCGTGGCCAGTGAGTCCAGGGGCAGCTCGCGGGAGTACAGCGGGGCCCGGAGGCGGAGTACGCCGGCGGCGGGGTCCGCCGCGAGCTCGATGCGGGCGCGCAGGAACGCCACCTGGCTCAGCCACACGACCAGCCCGAGGCTCACCGCGGCGATCACGAGGATGCCCGCCGACCGTAGGGCCTGATCCAGCACGAGCAAGAGGACCAAGGGGAGCGCCGTGACGAACACCAACGCCCACCCCAGCACCGCGTAGCCGGGCGGCGGCTCGACGACGGCGGTGCGCGCCGCCTCGGCCGGCGCGGTGGTCATCGGCGCCGGTCCGGGTCCGACGGGGGCTTCAGCCCGAACCGGACGATGTGGAACGCCAGACCCAGCAGCAAGAGCCCCCAGCCGATGAGTCCTCGCCATTCGAGGTCCGTGAAGGAGAGGACGTAGAGGCCCGCGACGGTGGCGAGCACCGCCGCAAGAGGCCAGTCGGCGGCCGCCATCGCCAGCACCACCAGGAGCACGGCGGCGATCGTCACTGCGGTGTACCGCAGGAACAGGGCGCGGTTGCCGAGCGCCTCCTCGAGTCGTGACTCCGTGCCGGTGTGGACGGGGGTGGTACCGGGGGCGGCCTTGAAGAGGCGGATGTGGCCGTAGGTGAGCGCGGGCGTCCAGCCGGCGGCCCGGAAGAGGTCGAAGTGGTGGTCGTCGGGGTCGGTCTCGTAGGACATGTCGAAGACGACGTCCTCGGGCTCGGCGTCCTCGAAGCGCCAGCCGTGGGCGGCCAGGGAGAACCCGGTCAGCCGCTGGCCGCGGCGGGCCGTGTCTTCGAACCTCGCGAGGTCCTTCTCCGGGGTGAAGGCCGGCCCACTGCTCATGCGTGTGGTGCTCATGTCGTCTCCATGATCTGGTCGGCCATCGCCAGGATTCCGCGCCGGCGCTCGATGTCGCTCATCAGGACGCCGCGTCCCCGGGGGTGAGGCGATGGACGCGTCGGGCGTCGTCGCCGTCGAACTCCTCGATGAACCCGGCATCCCTGAGCTTCTTCAACGTGGTGTGGAGATGCGGATCATCGGGGTCCCGCCACTCCCCGAGAATCATTGAGGGATATATCTCTGAGTGACACTCAGTCATCGACTGCCGGTGGGTGCAAGGGGATGGGGCATCGGATGCCGACCTTGACGCCCCCCCCGGGCGCGACGACGCCCCGGATGCGCGCGGCACCCGGGGCGTCGTCGGTGGGACGAGGTGGTCGGTCAGTGGCCGTAGCCGCCCTCGTCGTTCTCCTCGGTCTCCTTCTCGGACTGCTCGGCCTTGGCCGCGAGGCCGTCGACCTCGGCGGGCGCCTGCTGCGCGGCCTGGTCCTGGTCGCCGGGGGCGTCGGAGTTCTTCGTCTCGGGGATCTGCTGATCAGCCATGGGTGCCCTCCTCAGGCGTGGTGGGAGGGGCGCCGGGTGAGCGCCCCCTGTCCGACGGCGCCCGGGGTGGGGTGGGCCGACGTCGTCGCAAGTCAACCAAGGGTCAGGCCGACACGCCCACCCCTGGCCCTCCTGCCGGAGGCCCCCGGGTCAGTCCTTGCCGGGCAGCAGGTCGCGGGCGGTCTCGGCGGCGCGCTGGAGCAGGGAGTCGTCCCCGCCGCCGGCCCAGGAGGGGTCGTGGGGCATCGGGCCCATCGGATCGGCCGCGTCCGGGTCGGGTCCACCGCTGCACCTCGTTGCGCGACTTGGCTCGCGGGTAGTAGCGCATGACCTCCGCGTCTCCGAGGAGCCGGCACATGTCGTCGAGGTCAGCGTCGGTCATGCACCGGAACGTGAGTCGATCGGTGGGTTGCGGGATCACCCGACGACCTTACCGACGGCACTGAGCCGTGCCGCGGTCTGCCGCGCTCACCCCACGAAGACGCAGAAGGGGTGGCCGGCCGGGTCCGCGAACACGTACAGGGGCTCGTCCTCGTCGTCGGAGCGGTCCTGGACGAGGCGCCCGCCCAGGCGCAGGGCGTGGCCGTGGGCCGCGTCGAGGGAATCGCGGTCCGGCACGGTGAAATCCAGGTGCAGCTGCATCGGCACCTCGGGTGACGGCCACGTGCTGGGCTTCAGTTCCTCGGTGCGCTGGAATGTCAGGACGCGGCGGCCGTCGTCGTCCAGCAGCACGAGCCAGTCCGCGCTGTCCGGCTCGCGGCCGTCCGCGAGCTCGTCGCCCGCGCGGTAGTGGAGGCCGAGGAGCTCGCGGTAGAACTCCGCGACGGAACGGATGTCGACGGCGTCGATCACCGGCTGCTGGAGCACGGGGCGGCTGACCATGGCCACACATTAAGCGACCTCGGCGTCCGCGTCAGCGTCTCGGCCTCAGTCGACGTCGTCGCGCCCCGCATCCACCCACCGCGCGGCCGGCACGACGGCGGCCAGCGAGACCACGGCCAGGACCTGCCACCCCGCGAGCGCCCAGCCGACCCCGAGCGTCGCCCCGAGCGCACCTCCCGCGAGGGTCGCCAGCGGCACGGAGCCCCGGGTGAGGGTGCGGCGCATCGCGGTGACCCGCCCGAGCGTGCCCTCGGGGCAGGCGCGGGCGGTCACGGCGGCCTGGGTGATGTTCCCGAGCAGGACCATGAACCCCCAGAGGGCCGCGCCGGCCAGCAGCCACGGCCCGGCATGAGCGCGGTCGACGTAGGCCAGCAGGTGCAGCCCCACGGCCACGGCGCAGCCGACCGAGCCGAGGAGGATGCACCGGCGCTCGCCCAGGCGGTCGATGGCCCGGCCCGCCAGGGACGAGGCCGCCAGTGCCCCGACCGCGCCCGCGGTGATCTGGACGCCCAGGAACTCCGGCCCGAGCCGCAGGTCGGTCAGGATCCAGACCGCCTCGACCGGGGCGAAGAGGGCCATGCCCACATTGGCGGCCACCGACCCCATCGTCAGCAGCCACAGGACCGGGGTGCGCCGCAGGACCGTCCACCCCTCCGCGGCGTCCTTCCCGAACCGGGCCCAGCGGGAGAGGACGTCCGCGACGCCGGGGTCCCCGTCGTCGTCCGGGACGTCCGCCGCGGCGGAGGGCCGCAACCGCACCCGGAGCGCGACGATCGCCGCCGCGAAGAGGAACGCCGTCGCGATGCCGAGCACGGGCCCTGCGCCCAGCGACCCGACGAGGACGCCCGCCGCGGCGGGCACGATCAACACGAGGGCGGCGTCGGCGGACTCGAGCCGCGCCGTCAGGCGGGCGACGGCGGTGGCCGGCACGACGCGCGGCACGAGCGCGGTCTGGGTGGTCTCGGCCAGCACCGTGAGCACGCCCAGCAGGGCCATGACGGCGGCGAGGTGACCGAACGTGAGCGCGTCGAGCGCCCACGCCACGACGAGCGAGCCGAGCACCGCCGCCTTGGCGAGGCCGGTGGCCGCGAGCAGCCGCGGGCTGAGGTGTCGGTCCACCACGATGCCGATGGGCACGCCGAGCAGGAGGAATCCCAACCCGGAGAGCGTCATCAGCACGCCCATGCCGTCGGCGCGCACGCCGAGCAGGAGCACCGCCAGGACATCCAGGGCGACGTCCGAGGCGGACCGGCCACCCGCGTCGAGGGCGTTGGAGGCGACCAGCCACCGCGCCCGTCCTTCCGGCGGCGGGGGCGTCCCAGTGTCAGGGGTGCGGGGGGCAGGCGTCTGGCGACGCGGGTCCGTGCTCACCGCCACACGTGGAGCAGGTAGCCGTAGCTCAGTGACGTCGCTGCGGGGTGCTCGGCGAGCCACGCGTCGGCGACCCCTCGCTCGAACTCCAGCCGCAGGACGGCCTCGAGGTCGGCGCGGGAGTCGAAGGTCCACGAGCTCATGACCTCACGGGTCTCGGCCCCGACGCCGGCCCACCACTCGCGGGCGTACGTGTCCTGGCCCTGCGCCGCGGCGTTCGTGCTCGCCCGCAGCAGCTCGGCGAACTGGCCGCGCTCGGTGTCGTTGTCGATCACCACGAGCGCGCCGCCGGGCCGCAGCACCCGGGCGACCTCGTCCAGGCCGGGTCGGACGTCCCAGTGCGGGTGCGGGAAGAAGTACGCGAACCGGGCATGCACGACGTCGACGCTCGCCTCCGGCAGCGGGATCCGCGCGGCCGAGCCGTACAGCACGCGCGCCCCGCCGGGGCGGGCGCGGGCGGCCCCCAGCAGGCGCACGTCCGGCTCGACGGCGATCGTCTCGGCCGCGTCGGCGTAGCGGGGCAGCCAGAAGCCGGTGCCCGCACCGAGGTCGAGCAGCGTCCGCCCGGCCCAGGGCGCCGCCTCCTGCAGCGCCGCCCAGAGGGCGCCCTCACGGTCCATGGCCGCGTTCTCGATCTCGTACAGCGCCGGGTCCACGCCCTGGTTGCCCGAGGGCCGGAAGTCGGGCAGGTCCATGGCCGGTCCGCCCGGTGTGCTCTGCGTCATGCCCGGGAGTCTGACACACCCCCCCTCCACGCCGGTCCGTCACACGGGTCTGCCTCGGCCCGCCGCGCCCCGGAGAGGCTCCGGCCGGTCCTGGATGGCGCGGGGGCGGCTCATATGACGCGCGAGCCGGCCGCCCGCTGGACTCTCGGCGGCCCACCGCGTGGGATGGGCTCACCACCCATCCAGAGCGGCTGAGAGATCTGGCTCGACGACGCCGCAGCAACCCGCCCGCCGGACTCGGACCCCCGGGAACGGCAGGCCCGGTGCTACCGCCAGGACCGATGGAGGAGAGCAGATGCCCCGTCATGCCACACAGCAAGTCCACGCCGGCTACGAGCCCGCCGCGCCCCACCGGCCGGTCGTCCCGCCCATCCACCAGACCACGGCGTTCCGTTTCCCGGACCACGCCACAGCGGCATCGATGTTCCGGCTCGAGACCCCCGGCTTCACCTACAGCCGCACGGGCAACCCGACCGTCGCGGTGTTCGAGAACCGCCTCGCCGCGCTGGAGGGCGGCATCGGCGCGATCGCCACGGCCACCGGCCAGGCCGCCGTCGCGCTGTCCCTGCTGGCGCTGCTGCAGGGCGGCAAGCACCTGGTCGCCTCCAGCCAGCTCTACGGCGGCACCGTCGACCTGCTGACGGACACGTTCGCGGACTTCGGCATCGAGGTCACCTTCGCGGACCCGGCGGACCCGCCCGCGTGGGCCGCCGCGGTCCGGCCCGACACCCGCGCGTTCTTCCTCGAGGCCATCACCAACCCGCTCGCCACCCTCCCGGACCTGCCCGCGCTCGCGGACCTCGCCCACGCGGCCGGCGTGCCCGTGGTGGTGGACAGCACCCTCGCGACGCCGGCCCTCTACCGGCCGCTGGAGCACGGCGCCGACGTCGTCGTGCACTCGGCCACCAAGTTCCTCGGCGGGCACGGCGCGGTGCTCGGCGGCGCGATCGTGGACGGCGGCACGTTCGACCACGGCGCGGCGCCGGATCGGTGGCCGCAGCTGGCCCGGCCCAAGGCCCGCTACGGCGGGCAGACGCTGGTCGAGCGGCACGGCCGCGGCGCCTACCTGACGCTGGCCCGCAGCAAGTTCCTGCACGACCTCGGCCCCACCCTCGCCCCCGCGAGCGCGGCGCAGTTCATCCAGGGGCTCGAGACGCTCGACCTGCGCGTGGCCCGCCACACCGCCACCGCGCTGGCCGTGGCCGAACACCTGGCCGGGCACCCCGCGGTCGCGCGGGTGCACCACCCCGGCGTGGCCGGGCATCCCAGCGCGGCGCTGGCCGCCCGTGACTTCCCGGACGGCGTCGGCTCGGTGTTCTCCTTCGACCTGGCCTGCGGCCCCGAGGCCGTGGCCCCGTTCCTCGACGCGCTCGAGCTGTTCCAGCTGGTGGTCAACGTCGGCGACGCCCGGTCCCTCGTCTCCCACCCGGCGACCATGACGCACTGTCGTCTGACGCGGCAGCAGCGCGAGGCCGCCGGGATCGCCGAGACCACCGTCCGGCTCTCCATCGGGCTGGAGTGTCCCGACGACCTGATCGCGGACCTGGACCGCGCCCTGGCCGTGGTGACCGCCGCCGGGCCGGCCGCCCCCGCCACCACGCCCGCCGTCCCCGAGAACGCCGCCGTCACCCAGGAGGTGCGCTGAGATGACCGCCGTCCACCACACCACCCGCTCCGTGTCCCGTCCCACCGTCCGCGGCTTCACCACCACCGCCGTGCACGCCGGCCAGGAGCCCGACCCGCTGACCGGCGCCGTGGTGCCGCCGATCTACCAGACCAGCACCTTCGTACAGGACGGCATCAACGTGCTGCGCGCCGGGCATGAGTACAGCCGCGGCTCCAACCCGACCCGGAACGGCTTCGAGACCCAGCTCGCCGCCCTCGAGCACGGCGACCGGGCGTTCGCGTTCGCCTCCGGGCTCGCCGCCGAGGACGCCCTCCTGCGGGCCGTGCTGCGCCCCGGCGACCACATCGTGCTGGGCGGCGACGGCTACGGCGGCACCCACCGCCTCATCACCACCGTCCTCGAGCCGTGGGGCGTGTCCAACACCCCCGTGGACATCACCGACCCGACGGCGGTCGCCGCGGCCGTCCGCCCCGGCCGCACCGCGCTGCTGTGGGTGGAGACGCCGTCCAACCCGCTGCTCGGCATCGCGGACCTGGCCGCCTGGGCGCAGATCGCCCACGACGCCGGCGCGCTGCTGGTCGTGGACAACACGTTCGCCTCGCCCTACCTCCAGCGGCCCCTCGACCTCGGCGCGGACGTGGTGGTGCACTCCACCACCAAGTACATCGGCGGGCACTCGGACGTGCTCGGCGGCGCCGTGGTGGTGGCCGACCGCGAGTTCCGCGGCCGGGCGCTGGCCGAGGCCGTGGCCTACCAGCAGTTCGCCGCCGGCGCGGTCGCCGGCCCGCAGGACTCCTACCTCGCCGCCCGCGGCCTCAAGACGCTCGGCCTGCGCATGGACCGGCACGGCGCCAACGCCGCCGCGCTCGCGGGCTGGCTGCAGGGCCGCCCCGAGGTCGCCCAGGTCTTCTACCCCGGGCTGCCCGACCACCCGGGCCACGAGCTCGCCGCGCGGCAGATGGACGGCTTCGGCGGCATCGTCTCCGTCCGGTTGGCCGGGGGAGAGGCCGCGGCCCGCGCGTTCGCCGAGGCCACCGAGCTGTTCGCGCTCTCGGTCAGCCTCGGCGGGGTCGAATCGCTGCTCTGCTACTCCTCCGAGATGACCCACGCCTCCGTGCGGGGCACGCCCCTGGCCGTCCCCACGGACCTGGTCCGGCTCTCCGTCGGCATCGAGGACGTGGCCGACCTGCAGGCGGACCTCGAGGCCGGCCTCGAGTGCGCCGCACGCGTCGCCGCCGGCCGCGGGGCGCCGTCGTCCGCGGTGCCCCGTCCCGCCCCCGCCCACCACCGCACCACCCGCGCCCGCACCCCGGAGAGGACCCGATGAGCCACGCCACCCTTGTCCCGAGCACCGCGCCCGCCCGCGTGGACGACCTGACGTTCAGCATCCACACCACGCCGTTCGACGAGGACTACACGCCCGCCGCCAGCACGCGCGCCACCACGAACTTCGCGAACCTCGCCCGCGGTGCGGACCGGCGGGAGAACCTGCGCGCCGCCCTGGCCATGATCGACGGGCGCCTCAACGATCTCGCCCCCTGGGACAACCCGGAGCGGGACCGCTACACGGCACGGATCGAGATCGTCTCGATCGACGTGCACTTCACCGCCGACGACGGCGCGGATGTCGACTTCCCGCTCATGGAGATGCTCGACGTGCGGGTGGTCGAGCGTGCGACGGGCGCTGTGCTCGGCCGCAGTGTGGGGAACAACTTCTCCTCCTACGTCCGCGACCACGACTTCTCCGTGGTGCTGCCCGCGCACGCGGCGACGTCGCCGGGGACCGAGGAGCCCGACGGCTTCGGCGACCTGCACGGGCGGCTGTTCCAGCACCTGCTCGACTCGCAGGCGTACCGGGAGCGGTTCCCGCAGCCGCCCGTGATCTGCATCAGCGTGTCCACGAGCCGCACCTACCGGCGGCTGACGAACGAGCACCCGGTGCTCGGGGTCGAATACCGCCAGGACGAAGCCTCCCGCACGGACCGCTACTTCGGCCGGATGGGCCTGGGGATCCGGTGCTTCCTGCCGCGCGGGGCCGTGGCGCCGCTGGCGTTCTACTCGCGGGGCGACCTGCTCAACGACCACGCGAACCTCTCCCTGGCCGGGCTGATCGCCACCATGGAGACCTTCCAGCGGATCTACCGGCCGGAGATCTACAACGCGAACGCCGGGGCCGGCGAGGTGTACCGGCCGCGCCTGGACCACGGCGACTTCTCGCAGACCCGGATCGCCTACGACCGCGAGGAGCGGGCCCGCCTCGGCCGGGAGCAGGGGGAGTACACGCAGGAGCACTTCGTGGGCCCGCACCGCGACCTGCTGGAGCGCTGGGCCGCCGCCCACGCCGCACGAGACACCGAGGAGACCCGATGACCACCCTGATCCCCACCGCCCTCGTCGGCAGCCTGCCGAAGCCCGGCTGGCTCGCCGAGGAGGAGACGCTCTGGTCGCCCTGGAAGCTCGAGGGGGAGCAGCTGCGCGAGGGCCAGCTCGACGCGCTCGCCCTCGCCGTGGCCGACCAGGAGCGCGCGGGCGTCGACATCGTCTGCGACGGCGAGCAGACCCGCCAGCACTTCGTCACCACGTTCATCGAGCACCTCGGCGGCGTGGACTTCGACCGGCGTGAGACGGTGCGGATCCGCGACCGGTACGACGCGAGCGTGCCGACCGTCGTCGGGGAGGTGGGCCGACCGGCGCCGGTGTTCGTGGACGACGCGAAGGCCCTGCGCGCGCGGACGGACCGGCCCATCAAGTGGACCCTGCCCGGGCCGATGACCATGATCGACACCCTCGCCGACCGCCACTACGGCAGCCGCGAGAAGCTCGCGTGGGAGTTCGCGCGCATCCTCAACGAGGAGGCGCGGGAGCTGGCGGCGGTGGGCGTCGACGTCGTGCAGTTCGACGAACCCGCGTTCAACGTGTTCTTCGACGACGTCCGCGACTGGGGCGTGGCGACGCTCGAGCGTGCGGCCGAGGGCCTGACGTGTGAGACGGCCGTGCACATCTGCTACGGCTACGGGATCAAGGCGAACAACGACTGGAAGGCCACGCTCGGGGAGGAGTGGCGCCAGTACGAGACGTCGTTCCCCCTGCTGCGCGAGTCCACGATCGACACGATCGCCCTGGAGCGGCACCACTCCCGGGTGCCGGCGGAGCTCATCGGCCTGCTGCGCGGCAAGAAGGTGATGGTCGGCGCGATCGACGTGGCGAGCGACGAGATCGAGACGCCCGAGGAGGTCGCGGCGACCCTCCGGGAGACCCTCGAGTTCGTGGACGCGGACAAGCTGATCGCGAGCACCAACTGCGGCATGGCGCCGCTGGCTCGCTCGGTGGCGCGGGACAAGACGGCGGCGCTCGTGGCCGGCGCGCGGATCCTCCGGGAGGAGCTGGGCGGGGAGTGAGGGGGCCTGGTGGCCTTGCCTGGCCGGCAGGGCCCCGTCAGGATCGTCTGCATGGATCCTGATGCGAGCCCCCGTGTCCGGCTCATCGCTGACGATCCCCGGCCGGGCAGTCGTCCCGCGACGTCGACCGAGGGGCCCCACCGACAGCTTGATCAGCGATCATCGCCGGAGCTGTGGGGCCGTCTGGTCGCTGCGGTGTTCGCCCTCGACGGCGTCGAGGAGGGCCACAGCACCGTCTCGCCAGCAACGTCGCGCGCCGTCCACTTGACAGGCCGGCCGGAGGAGCGCACCCCGGAGGTCAACCTCTCACCAGGCCGGCGCTGGGAGCCGGTGCACCTGCATGGGGTGGACGACACGTCAGTGCACCTCGTCCTGGCGCCCGAGCGCGGCGTCCGTCTGGACGAGCTCGGATGGCTCGAACCGCATGGCTACGCGGACTTCGGCACGGAGTGGATGCTCTACGGTCCGCGGGACGAGGCAGAGCTGGCCGTCGTCGTCGGGATCATCGAGGAGTCGCTCGCCTACGCGCGCGGTTGACGCAGCGCCCCGGAGCGGGGAAGCGGACGCGAGAGGAAACTGCGAATTTTTCGTTTTCGCGGGTAGTCTTGTTCCATGACTGCGACGGTGAATGACAAGCACACGGTGCTGCCGCCGACGGACCTCGAGGAGATGCTCGACGTCGGCAGGTTCCTCGACGGCCTGACGCAGCCGGCCGCCCTGGTCGGCCCTGATGGGCAGAAGGTCCCCCTGCCGCCAGAGGCTTTCAACGTCCTGCGGGACGTCGTCGAGGCGATGCGGGTGGGCAAGGCCATCACGGTGGCACCCGTCGACCAGCTGCTCACGACGCAGGAGGCGGCGAACTTCCTCGGCATCAGTCGTCCCACGCTGGTGAGGCTGCTCGAGGAGGGCGCGTTGCCGTACGAGAGGACGACCGGTGGTCGGCACCGACGCATCCGGCTCCAAGACGTCGTGTCCTATCAGCAGCGGAAGCGCGGGGAGCGGCGTGCCTCGCTGAGCGACCTCGTAGGGGAGGCTTCGTCTGCGGGGCTCTACGACCAGAAGGCGGAGTCCTACCGCGAGGCGTTGCCTCAGGCTCGCGCCGACCTCCGGGGTGAGCGCGGGTAGTGGCTCGTGCCGGAGGCGCGCTCCGGCGTCTGCCTGCTCATCCCCACACGCCGGACCCGGCGATGAGCCGGACCGCGAGCACCGCCATGACCACCGCGATCACCACGTCCACCACGCGCCACGCCTTCGGGTCGGCGAGCACCCGGGCCAGCAGGCGCGCGCCGTAGCCGAGCGCGGTGAACCACAGGACCGAGGCGGCGACGGCGCCGGCGGCGAAGACCCACCGCGCGTCGGGACCGTGCTGGTTGGCGAGGCTGCCCAGCAGCACCACGGTGTCCAGGTAGACGTGCGGGTTGAGCCAGGTCAGTGCGAGCGTGGTGGCGACGACCGAGCCCGCGGTCCGCGGCGCCTGCTCGGCCACGAGCCCCTGCGGGCGCAGCGCGGCACGCAGGGAGGAGACCGCGAACCAGAGCAGGTACAGCGCACCGCCCCAGCGCAGCACCTCGAGCAGCCACGGCACGGCCTGCACGAGCGCGCCCACCCCGGCGGTCCCGGCCAGGATCAGCACGGCGTCCGAGGCCATGCACACCAGCACGACGGCGCCCACATGCTCCCGGCGCACGCCCTGGCGGAGCACGAAGGCGTTCTGGGCGCCGATGGCGACGATGAGGGCGAGTCCGGTGAGCAGGCCGGTGCCGGCGAGGGTCCACATGGGTGAGGACGCTAGGGCCCGGCCGGGCCTGAGCCAAACGAAGAGAACTGCAGGTGCCTAAGCTCTGCTTCATGAACCTGGATCAGCTGCAGGCGCTGCGTGCGATCGTGGACGAGGGCTCGTTCGAGGCGGCCGCGTATGAGCTCGGCGTCAGCGCCTCCGCGGTCAGCCAGCGCATCCGCGCCCTGGAACGGGAGGTGGGCCAGGTGCTGCTCCGGCGCGGCACACCCTGCGAGCCGACCGAGGCCGGCGTCGGCCTGGTGTGCGTGGCCCGGCACATGCGGGTGCTCGAACAGGAGGCGTGGGCCGGGCTGGGCCGCACGGCGGCCGGGCGCAGCGTCACCTCCCTGGCCGTGCCCGCCGACGTGCTGGGCACGTGGTTCGGGCCCGTCCTGGCGGAGGCCGCCGACTGGGAGGACACGGTCCTCGACCTGCACGTCGAGGACCAGGACCACAGCGCCCGGCTGCTGCGCCGGGGCGAGGTGCTGGCCGCCGTCACCACGGAGCCGCAGCCGGTGCAGGGGTGCGCGGCGGGGCCGCTGGGGAGCATGCGCTACGTCCCACTCGCCTCGCCCGCCCTGCTCGCCCGGCATGCGGCGGACGACGTCGTCGACCTCGGCGCGATGCCCATGATGCGCTACAACGCGAAGGACGACCTGCAGCGCCTCGCGCTGAGCGGCGCCGGGCTGGACATCGCCCCGCCCACGCACCTGGCGCCGTCGTTCGACGGGTTCCACCGGTCCGTCCGGGCCGGCCTGGGGTGGGGGATGCTCGTGGACGCCCAGGCCGTCGAGGACGTGCGCGCCGGCCGGCTGGTCCGCGTGCCCGGGCTCGACGACGTCCTCGTGCCCCTGTACTGGCAGGCGGCCACACTGCCCGTGACGCGCCTGGTGCGGCTCACGCGGGCGGTGCGGGAGGCGGCCCAGCGGACGCTCGAACGGGGGTGAGGCGGCGCCGCGGGTCGCGGGCCGTCAGCGACGTCGCAGGGGTGCCGGCGCCTCCATGGACGCCTCGACCAGCACGGGCCGGAAGCCCAGCGCCTCGTTGACGTCGAGCATGTGCCGGTTCTCCTCGGCGTTCCACGTGATGATCGCGCGGGCCTCGGGCAGCGCGTCGCGCACGGCGATGAGGTTCGCCGCCTTCACGCGCATGCCGAGGCGGTGGCCGCGGTGCTCGGGCAGCACGATGGTGTCCCACTGGTCGATGAGACCGTCCGGGCGCGAGCGGGGCGCCACCAGCTCGCTCAGGGCGACGATCCGACCGGTGGCACGGTGCCGCGCCACCGCGCGGAAGAGCCGCCCGGTCGTCAGGATCTGCTCGTCCATGCGACGCACGCGGGCCGCATCCCAGACCTGCTCCACCACGGTGCGTTCCCCGGACGGCACGTCCGTGGCCATGCGGGCTTTGAGGACGGCGAGGTCGTCCTGCAGGGACGCGTCGGCCGCGCCCTCCCAGGCGTGGAGCTCGTAGTCCGACGAGACGCGTTCGGCCTCGGCCAGGGCGACGGCGGGGTCGATCCCCGGATCGGCGAAGTCATACCGGCTCACCCGCTCGGTCTGGACGAGCGCGAAGCCGTAGGACTGGGCGAGACGCACACCCGGATGCTCGGCGGGCGCCGCGCCGACGCCGTTGGGCGGGGTGAGCGCCCGTTGCCCGGCCACCGGCCGCGGCGTCAGCGGCCAGGTCTCGAAACGCGTGAGGCCGGCAGTGTCCAGGACGAGTCGCTCGGCCAGCGCGCGGCCGTGGCCGCGTCCGCGGTGCCGCGGGTGGACGTAGACGTTGAGGGCGGCCGCGTCAGGGTCGTCGACGTGGTTGATCAGGACGCGGGCGTAGCCGACCGCCTCGCCGTCGACGTACGCCAGGTAGCGGCGCTGCGTGTGGTCGGTCTCGGCGGCGGCCTGGATGAGCGCGTCCGTGGGGGTCTCATCCCACTCGGTCGTGCCGATCAGCTCGTGGTTGTACTCGTCTCCGAGGCGGCAGTAGGCCCGCCAGTGGGGGTCGTCCGACGAGGCGGGCAGGGGGAATTCGATGATGTCAGGCATGCGGTGACTGCTTTCTGCAGAAAGGGGTGGGCGCAGAGGCACCCGTCGAGCCGTGCTCGAGACGGGCGCGCGGGGAGGACCGGTGGTGGGTCGTCGGATCCACGGGGTCACTGCTGCTGCATCATGGGGTGAACTGTGTCACGACGCGGATCGGGGGGCAAGGGCTTTTGCCGGAGAGATGCAGGCAGATTCCACCTGATGCGCGGGGAACTCTTCGCAGGTCGGGCGGGATCCGGTCGGAGTGAAAACTGGGTGTCCAGGTGGGCGCCCCCGCGGGCCCCAGGGATCGCCCGAAACGTACGGGCGGCTGCCGCTCTAGCGGGTTGGTTGTGGCGGGCCGTGCGGCGGGGGGCAGGGCCGGAGGTGGCGCACACGGCGCATGGCAGGGCCCCTCGTCACTAACGACCGAATCTGCCTAATCGACGGGCTGGAATCCAAGTTTCTGGTAGATCCCCATGGCCGCCTCGGAGGTGCCCTCGCCGAAGCGCAGACTCAGGGCGGGGTCGCCGGCGGCGGAGCAGACGTCGACGGCGTGCTGCACCAGGGCGCGCCCGACCCCCTTCCCGCGCGCGGCGGGATCGGTGAAGAGGTCAATGATGAACGGCCCCGCGAGGTCCGCGTCCCAGATCGAGTGGGTGACCACCATGATCGCCCCGGCCAGGCGGCCGTCCACCCACGCCGAGGCGCTCGCGTCGGCGCGCAGCTCCCCGTAGTCGCCGCGGAAGGTCGCCTCCATCTCCTCCCGCGCTTCGGCCAGGTCGGAGGCGGCGACGTCGGGTGGGTAGCTCATCAGATAGCACTGGGCCAGATCGTCGGCCATCCCAACGTCCAACCCTCGAAAGTCGAGTCCTCCAGGGAGCTGGTCAGCAGGGTAGAGCTGCGGCAAGTGAAGAGTCAGAAGGTCAGTGGGCACAGTTGTTCCTCTCGTGATGGTGGGGTGTTCAGCGCGATGCCGTCAGAGAGTGAACATGGCTAGGAAGATAGCAGTGCAGAGGCGCAGTGGAGATAGGGCGAGACGCTCGGAGTGTGAGGGGCTGGTCTCGTGCTCGTGGAAGCGCAGCCACAAACGACCGGTTGTACCGCGTGCCGCTGGGAGTCACCTACCCGCCGCATCCGCAGGCGGAGGATGGCGAAAGCGCTCACCCCCCGAGTGGTGCTGGCGTCCATGGCGTGGGTGGTGACCGAGGCAGTTCTGGCGTGGGTCAGCTCTACGCGGGTCGGTCAGACCCGCGTAGCGTGGATGGTGTCCGGCGTGGAGCCCCTTGGGCCTTCGCGCGTCTGACCCGATCGAGGGAGTCTCTCGTGTACATCCACAAGCAGAAGCTTCAGCACGTCTCCAGCCCCGAGAAGCCTGACGCGGTCTACGCCCGCAAGCTGCAGGAGGTGATCGGCGGGCAGTACGGCGAGATCACCGTGGCCATGCAGTACAGCTTCCAAGCATGGAACGCCCACATCCCGGGCAAGTACCGGGACCTGCTCTTCAGCACGGCGGCCGAGGAGTTCGGTCACGTCGAGATGCTCGCCACTATGGTGGCCCAGCTGCTGGAGAAGGCCCCGGTGGGGATCACCACCGACGCCATCCAGGATGACCCGGCCGTGGCCGCCGTCATCGGGGGCACCGACCTGCAGCAGGCCATCGTGGCCGGTGCCGGTGCTCGCCCCGTGGACAGCATGGGGAATCCGTGGACCGCAGCGTATGTCACGGCCAGCGGCAACCTGCTGGCCGACATGACCGCCAACCTCAACGCCGAGATGCAGGGCCGCACCCAGGTGGCCCGGCTCTACCACATGACCGATGACCCGGGCATCCGGGAGCTGCTCTCCTTCCTGCTGGCCCGGGACACGATGCACCAGAACCAGTGGGCGGCGGCTGTGAAGGAGCTGCAGGAGGACGGCCTGGAGGAGATGCCGGTGCCGAGCAACTTCCCGCAGAAGAAGGAGGCCACGGAGCACTCGTACACGCACTATGAGTTCTCTGACGGTCAGGCCACTGCGGAGGGTTCGTGGGCTGCAGGCCCCACCCCGGACGGCAAGGGCGAGTTCTCCTACTCGTCCGAGCCGCCGGCGGGGGTCCCCATGCCCCCGCCCACCCACCCGGACTCCCGTTTCTACGGGACCACGGAGGTGCCCAACCGCCTCGAGAAGCTGGCGGGCACGGTGCAGGACAAGCTGCACCGCGAGTAACCCGACCTTCCCGATGAGGGAGTGCACGGGCCCGTCTGCCCCGGCAGGCGGGCCCGTGCCGTCTGTCCCTGTAAGAGGCCGCATCTCCCTGGCATGGATTGTGACGAGAATGCGTCTCACCACTCTTGAGGGGCTGCGGGCGCTTCGGACAGGGCTGAGGGGCGCGCGTGTGGCTTCGTTCGCTTGGTGGCGGGGTTTTTGCAGCGCTCCGTGGCGGTCTTGTTGCCGCGATCACGCAGGACTGGCTGCAGGTAGGTGTCGCGGTCTGAACCGAGAGGGGTGCGCCCGGTCGGGGCCGTTTGGATCGCTGCCGCTACGTCAGAGTCCGAAGGCTCCGCCGCTGACGAGGATCACGATGCCGAGGCCGATGAGAACGATGGGGAAGAGGATGTTCTCCCAGCGTTCGAGCACTTCGGCGATCGGGGGGCGGGTGGCGACGAACTTTGCCAGGGCCACCAGGACCGCGACGAGCGCGAGGAAGACGATGCAGTAGGCGACTACTGCGAGAGGTTCCACGCTGAGGAAGACAGGTGTGTAGACGCCGATGTTGTCGCCGCCGTTGGCAAGGGTGACGCCTGCGACTGTCCACACGCCGACCTTCTTGCCGGCAACCTTGGCCTCGTCGTCATCGTCGTCATCGTCTCCGCGCCAGGCCTGCCATGCGGCCCAGAGGCCGAGGCCCAGAGGGATGAGGCCGAAGTACGGGATGGCTGCCGGGGGCAGGAATGCTCCGGCGCCGATGGTCACCAGGACCGCGGCACCGAGGATGCCGGCGAATCCGAGGTACTGGCCGGCCAGAATGCGGGCGGTAGTGCCGCGCTGGCCTGCCCCTCGCGCGAAGAAGAGGGAGAGCACGATGATGTCGTCGATGTTGGTCGCTGCGAACAGGCCCATCGCCTGCAAGACCGAGGTGAGGCTCATGCGCCCTCCCCAGCTGCGTCGCATCCGGGAAGCGAGCAGGCGGGATCGATGCACGGAGCACTCTCATCCACCGCGAGGGTGACCTCGACCAGAGCAGTCAGCGCCCGCGCCAGGTGTGCATCGGCGATCTCGTATCGGGTCTGGCGGCCCTCGGCCACGGCGACCGCGATCCCGCAGTCCCGCAAGCACGCCAGGTGGTTCGACACGTTCGACCGGGTCAGCCCCAAGTCTCGCGCTAGTTCGGCCGGGTACGCCGGCCGTTCCAGCAAGGTCATCAGGATCCGCGACCGGGTGGGGTCGGCCATCGCTCGGCCCAACCGGTTCATCACATCAACACGAGAGGCGATAGTCAGCATTCACTGAACTATACAGTATGAGCTGAACTTACAGTGTCGCCTCGTAAAGCTATACCCCAGCGGGGCGGCACAGAACGTCGTGCCGTCCCGCTGTTTGCTCATCGGCCGACGGGGAGCTCGATCAGTTGCGGGCTGCTGCAGCAGGCGTCGCCGGCTGTGGCTGGGGCGTCGCAGCCGCCGCCGAGGTCGGTGGTGCATACGCCGGTCTCGGGTAGTTCGAGGTGGACTGCGTCGGCTGCTTTGCGGTCGCCGGCCAGGGCTGCTGCGATGGAGCGGACCTGTTCGTAGCCGGTGGCCATGAGGAAGGTGGGGGCGCGGCCGTAGCTCTTCATCCCCACGATGTAGAAGTTCGTCTCCGGGTGGGCGAGGACTCGCTCACCGTGAGGCTCGACGGATCCGCAGGAGTGGAACTCGGGATCGATCAGCGGCTCCAGCTGGGACGGTGCTTCGACGGCCGGGTCCAGGGCCAGGCGGAGTTCGGAGAGCATTCCGAGATCAGGGCGGAACCCGGTGGCGGGCACCAGCACATCGACGCTCACTTCTCGCTCCCCGTCCGGGGTCACAGCGTGGACGGTCAACGTGTCGTCGGCTCTGAAGCGAGTGATGGTGAAGGAGGTGAGGACCGCGATGCGTCCGGAGTCGACCAGCTGGCGCAGTCGCGAGCCGAGCGCTCCTCGGGCTGCGAGTTCGTCCTGGTCGCCGCCCCCGTAGACGCGGGTGAGGTCTGCGGTGCGAGCGGCCCACATGATGGTGGTGTCGGCCTCCAGGTCCGCGAGGTCCAGCAGGGTATTGGCGGCTGAGTGGCCGGCACCGGTCACCATGACTCGCTTGCCGGCGAAGCGGTCACGGTCGCGGCCCTGCACGTCAGGCAGCGGCGCGGTGATGTGGCCCGCGGCGCGGGCCTGCTGCTCGCCGGGAGCAAGGAGCCCGGCCTGTCCGAGGGGGTTGGGCGTGGACCAGGTGCCGGAGGCGTCGATGACCGCGGAGGCGAGCACGTCTTCGCTGTGCCCGTCGGTGGTCTGGATCCGGACGAGGAAGGGGGTCTCCTCGCGGCGTGCGGTGCGGGTCTTGTCGATGCCGGCGCGGGAGACGGCGGTGACCCGCGCCCCGTAGCGGATCGACTCGGCGAGCTGGGGAAGCTGCGCGAGCGGTTCGAGGTAATGCTCGCGCAGTTCGTGACCGGTCGGGAGAACGTCGGCGTCGGGTGCGGTCCAGCCGGCAGCTTCGAGGAGACGCTGTGCGGCGGCGTCGAGGTTGTACTGCCACGGCGAGAAGAGCCGCGTGTGCCCCCACTCGGCGATCGCGGCTCCTGCCGCGGTCCCGGCCTCGAGGATCAGGAACGGCAGGCCGCGCTCAGAGAGGTGGGCAGCGGCGGCAAGGCCGATGGGGCCAGCGCCGATGACGACAATGGGATGTGAGTTCGTTGCGGTGGTCAAGATGATGAGTCTCCTTGCTGCGGGGCGGTCAGTTCGCGGTGCCGGTGAGGTCGGTCAGGAGCTTGCGGACGTGGGTGTCGATGTCGTCGCGGACCAAGCGCATCCGCTCCATCCCTTCGATGCCGCGCTGAGAGGGCTCATCGGTGTGCCAGGTCGTGACCGGCGCGGTCATGCCCTCGACGGGTTTGATGACGGCTTCGTCGCCGATGACGATCACGTGGTCGACGCTTCGCAGCAGCTCGGGGGTGACCGGCTGCGGGACGGCGGAGGACATGTCCGCGCCGACCTCGGCGATCGCCTCCGCGGACTGGGCGTTGATGGCGGTGCCCGGGCGGGTGCCGGCGGAATGCACGTCGACCTCATCCCCGGCGTGATGGCGCATGAGGGCGGCGGCCATCTGGGACTTGCCGCCGTTCTTCACGCAGACGAACAGGACTGAAGGGCGCTTCGTGGTCATGGCGAGGGGATCCTTCTGTGGGGTCATCGGGTGGGGGCGGTGGTGTCGCCGGGGAACAGGCGCCGCCCCATAGCGAGGGCGACGTAGACGAGGGCGACGAGGACGGGGACTTCGATCAGCGGGCCGACGACGCCGGCGAGGGCCTGGCCGGAGGTGACTCCGAAGGTGCCGATGGCGACGGCGATGGCGAGCTCGAAGTTGTTGCCCGAGGCCGTGAACGCGACGGTCGTGGACTTCGCGTAGTCGAGGCCGATCGCGCGGCCGAGCAGGAAGGACCCCAGGAACATGACGACGAAGTAGACCAGCAGCGGCAGGGCGATGCGGGCCACGTCCCCCGGTGCGGAGATGATCGCGTCGCCCTGGAGGGCGAACAGCAGCACGATGGTGAACAGCAGCCCGTACAGCGCCCAGGGGCCGATCTTCGGGAGGAACCGCTCCTCGTACCAGGTCCGACCCTTGGCTCGCTCACCGAGGATGCGGGTCAGGAACCCTGCGACCAGCGGGATCCCGAGGAAGATCAGCACGCTGAGGACGATCGCGCCGATCGAGAACTCGGCCGACGTGGTCGGCAGCCCCAGCCAGGATGGCAGCGCCTGGAGGTAGAACCAGCCCAGGGCACCGAAGGCGATCACCTGGAAGACGGAGTTGATCGCGACCAGCACCGCGGCTGCTTCTCGGTCACCGCAGGCGAGGTCGTTCCAGATGAGGACCATCGCGATGCAGCGTGCGAGTCCGACGATGATCAGGCCGGTGCGGTACTCTGGAAGGTCGGCCAGGAAGATCCAGGCCAGGGCGAACATGAGTGCCGGGCCGACGATCCAGTTCAGCACCAGCGAGGTCACCAGCAGGCGTCGGTCCGCGCCGATGCGCCGGGTCTCGTCGTAGCGGACCTTCGCCAGGACCGGGTACATCATCACCAACAGTCCGATCGCAATGGGCAGGGACACGGATCCGATCTTCACCGCCTCCAGCGCGGTGTTCAGGCCGGGGATGAACCGTCCCAGCAGGAGACCCACTGCCATGGCGGCCAGGATCCACACCGGGAGCCAGCGATCGAGGAAGGACATCTCCTTCATCACGCGGGGCTGCTCCACATCCTTGGTGGTCGTACTCATCGGGCTTCGACACCTTCCATCGACGGATATCGATGCGAACGCTATGCTTCACATCGATGACTGTCAATGTAAGGTGGGGGCATGTCCACGACGACCGCGATCACAGCTGCCGGGCTCGAGACGATGAACGGCCCTGAGGAGTGCTGCACGCTCTCAGCGGGGCCCGTCGACAGCGTCGAGGCCGAGAGGATCGCGTCCTTGCTCAAGGCGCTTTCCGACCCGACCCGTCTCCGGCTTCTGTCCCATGTCGCTGCTCAGGGCTGCAATTCGGTCTGCGCCTGTGATCTCACCGAGCCGCTGGGCATCAGCCAGCCGACCGTGAGTCACCACATGAAGAAGCTCGTCGACGCTGGCCTGCTCACGCGCGAGCAGAAGGGCCGCTGGGCGCACTACTCCGTCGTGCCGTCGGCCTTCGCCGAGCTCCGTTCCTTCCTCGACATCGCCTGAACCCCCACCGCCGACTTTGGAGATCCTCCTGACCGCACGGCCCAGTGTCCAGGTCTTCTGCGTCCACAACGCCGGTCGCTCGCAGTCCGGTTAGCCGGCGACGCGTTGGTCCGCTGCCACCGCCGGGTCCAGCAGGACCTGCATGGCCACCGCGGCCGCACGGGCGACCCGCTCTACTCCGCCCGTCGAACCCTGCACGCCGGAACCGGGTTGCTCACCGACAAGCAGAGGGCCCGGCTCGAGGCCACTTGGGGGACCTGCCAGCGGATGATCAGCGCCTACCTGTAGGAGGTCATGACGTTGTTGACTCGGGTCGGTGCCAGTGAGGCCGGAGGAGCGTCTC